>DSBM01000050.1 GCA_011049425.1 Candidatus Aminicenantes bacterium | reverse complement strand
GAAAAGCTGTGAATCATACGCGCCCAGATCAGTCGGGCCGCCCTCATCTTGGCCACTTCCATGAAGTGGTTCATGCCCTGGGCCCAGAAAAAAGAGAGACGGGGCGCGAAACGGTCCACGTCCATGCCCGCGGCGATGCCGGTGCGCACGTACTCAAGACCATCGGCCAGGGTGTAGGCCATCTCCAGGTCCGCCGTGGCCCCGGCTTCCTGCATGTGGTAGCCGGAAATGCTGATGCTGTTGAATCTGGGCATGCGCTCGGAAGCATAGCGGAAAATATCGGCGATAATGCGCATCGACATGGCCGGGGGGTAGATGTAGGTGTTGCGCACCATGTATTCCTTGAGGATGTCGTTCTGGATGGTTCCGGTCAATTGCTCCGGGGTTACGCCCTGTTCTTCGGCGGCAACGATAAAGAAAGCCATGATCGGCAGAACAGCACCGTTCATGGTCATGGACACGGACATCTGGTCCAGGGGGATGCGGTCAAAAAGGATTTTCATGTCCTCAACCGAGTCCACGGCCACTCCGGCTTTACCCACGTCGCCTTCCACGCGGGGATGGTCGGAGTCGTAACCGCGGTGGGTGGCCAGGTCGAAAGCCACGGACAATCCCTTCTGGCCCGCGGCCAGGTTGCGGCGGTAAAAAGCATTGCTTTCTTCCGCCGTGGAAAAACCGGCATATTGGCGCACGGTCCAGGGCCGCTGCACGTACATGGAGGCGTATGGGCCGCGCAGAAAGGGCGGCATGCCCGCCTGGTATCCTTCATGTTCCCAGGCGGAACGATCGGATTCCGTATAGAGGGGCTTGCAGTTGATCTGTTCATTGGTCAGCCAGGCAAAGTCTTGCGGGGACTTTCCCGTTTCCTTCACGAAGACTTCATGCCATTGTTCTTCATTACCGGGAATGGGGTCAAACGCATAATCCATGCGGGTAAAATCGGGTCGTTTCATGATTCAGCCACTCCTATGCGTTGTTGAATGCGGGACAGCACGTCGATGGCGTTGGCGCGTAAGTGGATGAATTCATCCACGCCGGCTTCTTTCAACGCATTTACGCTCTCTTCCGGGTATCCGGCCAGAACCACCACTGCTGAATTTTTCATTTCCCGCAGGGCCCGGATCAGTGGCGGAACCAGCTCGGGATAGCAGTCATCGTTTGAGCAGACCACCACTACCGGGGACTTGGATCCGGCCGCGGCCTCGGCCGCTGTTTGCGGGGAATCAAATCCGTCGGAAGATTCAACCGCAAAACCGGCGGCTTCAAAAAAGCCCCTTGAGAATTCGGCCCGGGCCTTGTGCTGGGCCGGGGAACCCAGGTTGGCCAGAAACACCATGGGGCGATTCCCGGTTTGTTGCAGGTAGGATTCACTCCGGTCCCGCAGTTTTTCGAACGGCGCGGCCGCACGGCACGCAAAGAGTTTTTCCGCCGCCGGCATTGTTTCCTGCCGCTGACGCAGGGCGGACAATATCTCGAACGGCGCCGCCCCGGCGCCCAGTGTCTCCGCTCCCCAAAAGACCCATTGCGAATCTTCCAGACTCGGGGCTTTATCCAGCAGATCGCGCAAAGCCGCCGGGTTTCGCAGGGACTGCAGGGTTTTCATGCGGGCGCTAGCCGCCTGCATTTGAGACAAGTCCGGGGTTTCAACGATTGCCGGCTCTCCCTGGATGTCGGCGTAATGGCTGGTGCCCACGATCACCGTGCGTCGCGTCGCGATTTTGAGCGCCCGCTGCGAATGCACGGCCAGAACCCGCTCCTGCGGGAATCCCGCGGCTATGGCGCGGGTCATGCCGCCCCGGGACTCCACTTCGCGGAACAGGTTCCAGGCCTTTGCGGCCAATTCATGGGTCAGGGTTTCTAGGGCATACGCGCCGCCGGCGGGATCAATCAGGTGGCGGAAATGGCTTTCCGCGTCGAGGATAATCTGGGTGTTTCGGGCCAGGCGGCGGGAGAGGTCGTTGGGAACGCGGAATGACTCGTCGAATGGGGATGTATGGATGCTGTCCGCGCCCCCGACAACCGCGGCGAATGTGGCGGTCGCGGCACGCAGGATGTTGACGTGGGCGTCGTATCTTGACTGGTAGTAGCGGGAAGTGCGTGCGTGAATGCGAATGCGCCTGGCCGCGTGATCGCCGGCAAATGCTCTAACGACGCGGCTCCACAGGATCCTGGCCGCGCGCAATTTGGCGATCTCCATGAGGAAATGGGTGCCGACACCGAATCCGAACCGGAAACGGGGAGCCGCCTGATCAACGGGAATGCCCCGCTGCACGAGATCCGCGAGGTATTCCACGGCCGTGGAGAGAACAAAGCCCAACTCCGTGACGGCGTCCGCTCCGGCTTCGTGGTATATCAGCCCGTTTGCGCATACGACCTGGAGCTGCGGGGCCTGGTCCGTGGCCCAGCGCACCAGGGCCGCGGTCTCGCGACCGGCCTGATCCGTGTTCAGCGGCAGGGCGCCGTTGCGCACCCATTCGCCCAGGGGGTCCTGCTGGATACTGCCCCGGATTTTCGCCAGGTCGCGGTTTTCCCGGCGGGCCAGGTCCTGCAGAAGCATGGCAACCGCCATTCCGGATGAACCGGCGAGGAAATGCAACGGGCAGGCGGACCAATCCACTTCATGGATCAACGCTTCCAGATCCCCGGTCCCGGTCAGGTAGAGGCCGTCGCCGCCGTCTTCTTCAGCATCCGCGCCGCGGCGGAAAGCGGGTGACAAGGCGAAGGTAACCGCTGTCTGCCCGCGTTTCAAGGCGTTTCGCAGGGCTTTGCCGGCCTCTTGCGGGTCCGTGTCCACGGTTTCCTGGGCAGTCTCCCATCCGCATTCGATGTTCCCGGCCGCGGTGCCGCCGCGGGAACGGGTCTGTAGACCGGGGAATTCTCTCAAGTGGGGCAGGGACACCACGTCTTCACGCAGGTAAAGCGGCTGAATGTCAATGCCTTCCGGGGTTTTAGAGACCAGTTTTTTTTCAAAAGGCGCCCCTTTGAGTCCGGCTTCCGCGGCGTTTTTCCAATCCCCGTAGGTGTGGAGGGGGAATATCCGTTTCAGGTCCAAATTCTTTCCCAATTCCACCCGTGCGGTTGCGGTTTCTTTTTCAGACATTACCCATCACTCCTGTAATTGCGGAAAATGGTTGAATGCCTGATTATACTCGAGACAGCCGCTGAACTCAACCGCGGCAGGGGGAAGTAAGCCAGAGTTCGCGCCACAGGTTGAATTGAATCAAAGCCCACAGGCGATGGGAATGATTCTGTTTTCCGCTAAGATGTTCGTTGACCATGCGTTGCACGGCTTGAGGTTGAAACAATCCGGAATCCTTTATGCGTGCTTCAGAAAGGGTGTCTTGCATTAAGTCCCGCAGGTCCGTGCGCAGCCAGTTTTTGATGGGAATGGAAAACCCTTCTTTGCGGCGATGGATAACCGACCGGGGCAGGATCCCTTCCATGGATTGCTTGAAAAACCACTTGGTAACCGAGCCCCGCACCTTCCATTCCGGCGGCAGGGAAAAAGCCAGTTCCACCAGGCGATGGTCCAATAAGGGAACCCTGGCTTCCAGGGAGTTGGCCATGCTCATGCGGTCGACTTTGACCAGGATGTTGTCCGTAAGGTAGGTCTTGAGGTCGAGGTAGAGGTCCTGGTTAATGCCGGAAAAGCGGCTTGCCTGACGGAAATGGGCGGCAAACGGCTCGCGTCGCGTCAGGGGTTCAAGAAAATGGGGTTGAAGAAATTCCGGCGCGTACAAGCCGGCCTTGGACCGGGGGGACAAGAAGAGCATCCAGCGGAAATGACGTTGATCCCAGGGGTTTTCCAAGCCTTCACTGAAACGTTTGATGCGGTTGATCATGCCCTTTTTCCTGGTGGAAGGCGGGAAGAGATGGGTCAGGCCGGCCAGAACCCCGTGAAAAGGCCGCATGGGAAGTGGATCGAGGAAGCGGGCCATGCGCTGGGCGATGTAATGTTCGTACCCGCCGAAGATTTCATCGCCGCCGTCGCCGGAAAGAACAACCGTGACGCGTTCCCGGGCCGTGCGGCTGACAAGGTAGGTGGGAAAGTTGGAAAAATCCCCCAGCGGTTCATCCATAAAATCAGCCAGGCGCAAAACGAGTTCATTGATATCCGGAGACAGGTTTCGCGTGTAATGGCGCGTATCGAACGTTTCCGCGACTTTCCGGGACCAGGGAAGTTCGGAATAAGATTTTTCTTCGAAGCCAATGGAAAAAGTTTGGACCGGTTCCTGTGTGTGGCGGCTCATCATGGCCACGATGGCGCTGGAGTCGATGCCCCCGGAAAGAAACGCTCCCAGCGGGACATCCGAGATCAGCCGGCATCGCACCGCATCTTCCAGCAGGGCGATAAACCTGTCTCTTTCATCCGTGAATCGCGGCCGGCCGTTATCCGTGGTGGCGACATCCCAATAACGCTGAATGCGGATGCAACCGTTTTCCCATACCAGGATATGTCCGGCGGGCAGTTTGCGGATGTCTCTGAATATGGAAAGAGGCGCGGGAACATATTCCAGGGACAAAAAGTAGTCCAGGGCTTCGTGATCCAGGCGCCGGGGCATGCCGGGGTATTCCAGGATCGATTTGATTTCGGAACCGAAAATCAGGTTGCCGCCGGCCGTGTCATGGTAGTAATAGAGGGGTTTGATGCCCAGCCGGTCCCGGGCCAGTACCAGGCGGTGCTTGCGGGCATCGTGGATGCCGATGGCGAACATGCCGACCAGTTGATCGACAAAATCGAATCCCCGTTGTTCGTAGAGATTGACGAGCACTTCCGTATCCGTGCCGGTGCGGAAGCGCACGCCCGCAGACTCCATTTCCCGCCGCAGCTGGGGAAAGTTGTACACTTCTCCGTTGTAAGTAATCCAGCATTGCCCGGAAGCGGATGACAACGGCTGGTGACCGGTTTTGAGGTCGATAATGCTCAGGCGGCGGGCCGCCAGACCCACTTCACCCGTGTAGTGGAAGCCGTCGTCGTCCGGGCCGCGATGGACAATGCGGTCGTTCATGCGCCGCAGATCGGACTGATCGGCTTTGCGTTGCGGTTGCACAAATCCACAGATTCCGCACATGGGGTTTACTGCTCGAAGCCGATGTGGACCTGGATACCCAGGTTGCGGCGGTCCTCTTTGTAGGGGTCAGCAAAAAAGGGGCAGTACTCCTTGAGGCTGCGAATGCGGAAATAGTAAATCTGGCGTTTTTTCATGGCCAAACCGCTGATGTGGTGACGCCGACAATCCACGTTGACCATGACTTCCTGGTTGGGTTGCAGGCGAAACTCGCGGCGTAGGTGTTCCAGCTGCAGTACCACGCGGTTTTCCACGGGAATGTTTTTTAACTTGATGCGGAAATTGCGTACGGGGCCGGGCATGACCGCGAACATCTCCGCCGGACTGGTGCCGTTGGTCCAGAAACTGTTTGCTTCCAGCGGCCAGTTGTTGTCGTTGAGAAAATGCATGGTATAGCGTCTTTGCTGGTCATGAACCAGCCGGCCGAAAGCCCGGGGATTCTCGTTTGCCTGCAAGGCCTGGTACTGGGTTTTTTCCGGCGGGAATTGGTTGATGGGGAATGACAAGCCCGCGCTGCGCGAATAGGTCGAGTGATGGACCGCGTCCATGAAAAGCCCGGGTAGAAATATCAGGCCCACCAGGAGGGGGATCCAGGTCAGGCGCATGGGACGATGGCGGTAACCCAGAAAAAAGAAAAAAGGCAATATGCTGAACAGGTAGCGATTGCCCACCGATCCGCTGCCCCCGAAGTAGTTGTCCGGGGTAACCAGCACAAAAAACAGGACCCCGGCGGTAATGGCGCTCAGAATGAACCAGTCCTCGCGGCCCCGTTTCTGAAACAGGAAAAGCAATAAAGCGAAGAGGGCCGGAAAAGTGTAAATGAACATGCCGGTGAACCGTCCGAACACAAAGTAAAAAAGGTTCAAGGCCACGATCTTTGGAGAAAGGTAAAAGCGCTCCCAGTAATTGTCCGCGGTCATTTTAAAGCCGTTTTCAAACCGGTATTCCGGCATTTCAAAGGGATAGTGGCTGTAAAATGTGCGCCGTTCGCCGCCCATGAAGTTGATTCCCCCGGTCTGGGCGTAGAGAAATCCCAGCAGGAGTGAGCAGATTATCACGGTGATCAGGGAAAGGGCCAGGAAGCGTTTCCATTCCCTTTGAAACAGCAGCATTAGGTACAGGATGGCAATGGGCAGGGTTGTGTTGGGCTTGGAGAACACAGCAAAACTGAAACACAATCCGGAAAGGTAGAACCAGCCCTTGCGCTGAAATGGATAGAAAAAACAGAACAGGCCGGCGAACACGACAAAGAAATTAAACAAGTCCGCGGTAACCCACCAGATGTAGACCGGAACCACGCTGGCAAGGATAAACACCAGGCTGAAGCGGAAACTGTCGGACTCGTCGTGGTGTTTTCGCAACAAAAGATAACCCATCCACAGGCACAGCAGGATCATCAGGCCGTTGAAAAGGAGAAGTCCATTCTGGCCGAACAAGCGGAAAAAGGGAGCCGCGGCCAGCGGATAGGCGAATGATTTGGCAAAGTAAAGGCGTCCGTTTTCAGCTTTCTTCAGGAAGAGGCCCAGGGGACCGGTATAGAAATGGCGGCGGATCCGCTGGATGTCCCGGCGGGTGTATTCCAGGTCACCGTCATGAGCCAGGCTCTGAATAATCGAAAAATAGGAAGATTCGTCGGAAAGGAAGCCCCGCCGCTTGGCAAGGCTGGTGGATACGGAAAACGCCAGTACGAAAACCAGGGCGAACAGGAAGAAATTGCGATACTTGGTGTTCAAGGCCGTGGTCACTGGAATGAGAATCCGCCTTCAATGCCGGGCAGGCAAGGTAAACGGAGATGCGGTTGGGTCAGCTGAAACTCTTGATTGCTTCGTCTTCTTCGTTGAATGTTTCGAAAACGGTAATCAACTTGGTAACGGACAGCAAGTCATGTACTTTGTTGGTTAAGTTGACGATCTTTACCACGCCGCCACGGTTCTTAACCGAAGTATAGGAGCGCACGACTTCACCCAGACCGGTTGAATCGAGGTAGGGTACGTCCTTGAAGTTGAACAGGATCTTGGTTTCCGCGTCATTCACGGCCTGGTTGATCGATTCGCGCAATTCATCCACGCCTTCACCGGCGAGTATTTTTCCCTTGATGTCGAAAACGGCAACATCACCGACTTTCCTCTTTTCAATTCTCATTGAATTTCTCCTTTTCACCTTGGCGGTTGCGCCGGAAGCAATATAGCATATGCCGGATTGTTTTTCAATGCGGATCCGGGGGCGGGGCTTTGCCCCCACCCCCGGATGAATGCGATCATCTATTCTGTTTCGTCGGGGTCCGGCGTGGTCATGGCATCGGCTTTTTCTTTGGCTTTCTCCTGGAGCTTGCGGATCAGCTCGTCAGACACATTAAAGGTGAGTTTAACGTGATCAGCTGCAGCAGTCAGGTTGATGTTGCCGACCAGCTCCGCCACCTCGGGTCCGGCCATGGCGCCCATGCCCTTGAAGCCGTTGAGCATGGTGACCATCTGCTTGTTGGTCGCCTCGTCACGGGAGATCATTTTCAGTTCGCCGTTCCATTCGGCTCCGCCGTGATCAACATAACCGAAGAGCATCTCCGCCTTGGAGAGATCCATCTTGAAGGGACCCCCCTCCTGGCCGGCCTGTTTCAGCTTTTCCGGGAAGTCGAACACAAAAGTCATGGCCGTTCCCGGTTTCATCTGCTCGAGATAAGGCATCTTCTCCGTGTTCATGAGAACGCTTTCACCCCGGCCCTGAGCAAGATCAATCACCCTCTTTACCTGGACGGGCTTGCCGGCCGTGGCCATGCTGTCGGAAATGAACGCGAAACTCATCTCTTCGCCTTCTTCGTCTTTGCCCACGAACATCTCCTGGCCACTGTACTCCGTGGACGTCAAATCCTTTGCTTCCGCCTTGATTATGTCAAGGATCTTGGCGCGGTCCATGTCGATCCGGGCCACGATCACGAAATCAGCGTCCATACCGGAAGCCTGGAAGTCACCAAACAGCCCGAATGCCACGCCATGCAAGTCCTTCCGCAGGTCGATTCCGGTTTTGTTTACGAAGTCCTGGTAGTTCTTGAACGCTTTTTCCGTTTCCTCTTTCTCTTCCTTGGCTTCCATTTCTGAAACCGCTTTTTTGAAAAAGTCGAGTTCACGGATTTTCTCAAAATTCATGGTCATAACCCCGGCAGCATCCTGCGGGATCAGGGACAGCAGGTTGACATCACCGCCGCTCGTGGCTTTTTCCTTTCCGCCGCAAGCGGTGAACATAAGCAGCGCTGCAATCAGAACGCCGATAGTCGTGAATACACGAATTCCTTTCATGATTCCTCCTCAAATCCATTGGATTTCCCTTTCAGGGTAAATGCAGAGCCGAAAAAAATCAATAGGTTTGAGATAAAAAGCGGACAAAGATCGTCAAAGTCGTGCATGTGCCGTGGTTGACTTCCCCCTTTACGCCTCTTAAAATGGCGGAATGAAGGGTTCCATCGCTGCTGTTGTCCTGGCGGCGGGCCAATCCCGCCGCATGCGTTCCCGCCGCAGCAAAGTGGTTCACCCCCTGCTGGGGCGCCCGCTCATTCTCTGGCTGTTGGAAAACATGGCCGCTGCCGGCATTCCCGCGGAAAACACGGTTCTGGTCTGCGGGGAAAACCTGGAAGAGGTGCAGGAAGCGGTTTCAGGCCGGCCCGTGCGTTACGCTGTTCAATCACCGCCTATGGGTACCGCCCACGCCCTGCTCAGCGCCGCGGATCAGGTGGCGGATTTTTCCGGAGAACTGCTGGTGACCGTGGGCGACAACCCATGGATTACAGCCGGAGAGATCCGGCGCCTGTGTGAAAGCCATAGCGCGGATCCGGTCCCATGTACGTTCCTGTCGGCCCTTTTTCCCCATACCCCACCACCGTATGGGCGCGTGGTTCGCACTCCGGGGGGGGGTGTGGCGGCGGTGGTGGAAGAACTGGACGCCACTCCGGATCAGTTGAAATTGCGCGAAGTCAATTCCTCGATTTACCTTTTTCACACGCCCACGGTTTGGCCTCTTCTTTCCCGCATTACAAACCGCAATCGCAAAAACGAATACTACCTGACCGATATCATTGAGATACTGCATGATCAAAGTCACCGGGTTCACGCGCTATGTGCGCAGGACTATCGGGTCGCCCTGGGGATCAACAACCGCTGGGATCTGCAGGCGGCGGAACGCGAGTTCAACCTGCGAAAACTGCGGCGCCTGGCTGAAGAAGGCGGGGTAACGGTGATGGATCCCGGAAGCACCACTGTGGAATGTGATGTGTCGATCGGGGAGGATACGGTGTTGTTCCCCTGCACTTATATCGGTGCCGGGACCCGTATCGGCCGGGATTGCCGGATAGGGCCGTTCGCGTATCTGCGCAACGATACCATCCCGGATGGTGGAGTGGTTCCACCCTGCGGCGGCGCGGTCAACGGATCCCGGACTGAATGACCATTACCGCCGAGGCTCCCGGACGAATCTGCCTGTTCGGCGAACACCAGGATTATCTCGGCTTCCCGGTTATCGCAGCCGCAATTGACCGTACCATCGTGATCCAGGGAGATGTGAAGGGCCCGCCAAGGGCGTTGGTCGAACTCCCGGACATCGGTTCCCGGGAGGAGTTCAACCTGCCTCCGGAACATTATAGCCGTTCCAGAGATTACCTGCGCAGTTGTGCCCGGGTATTGGCGCGCCGGGGTCTGCTGGGACCCGCGGGGGTGCACGCCGCGGTGCGGGGAAACATACCCATCCAGGCGGGGGCTTCGTCTTCTTCCGCACTGGTGGTTGCCTGGACCGGCTTCCTGCTGGCTGCGGCAGGGCGGTCCGCCTTTCTCGATGACCCCATGCGGGTGGCGGAACTGGCGTATACCGCCGAAGTAAAGGAATTCGGCGAGAACGGCGGGCGCATGGACCATTACGCTTCCGCTTGTGGAGGCGTAATCTATCTGGAGTGCGAGCCCCGGGTGAATTGTGAATCTTTGCCGGCTTGCATGAAAGAGTTTGTTCTCGGAGATTCCGGGGAACCCAAGGATACGTTAAAGACACTGGCCCGATTGAATCGCGGTCAGAATGAGGGGTTGCGTCAGTTGATGAAAGCGGCGCATATTCGAGACCGCCGGGAACTGACTCCGGATCATGCAGAGGTTTTTCTGAAAGCCGTGGACCGGGAATGGCGGGAATATGCCCAGGCTGCGGTAGAGAACCACTGGATCACCCGCAGGGCAAGGCAGGTGCTGCGTTCATCCCAGCCGGACAACGTTGCTCTGGCCGGCCTCATGATCCGGCTGCAGCAGATCCTGCGAGATAAACTGCGGGTATCCACTCCGCGTTTAAACGCCATGATCGATGCCGCCCTCAAAGCCGGAGCCCTGGCGGCCAAGATCAACGGCTCCGGAGAAGGGGGATGCATGTTCGCCTGGTGTCCCGGAAACCGCGAGGCGGTTATGGAGGCGATTCGCCGGGCCGGTGGAAGGGCAATGGCCATCAACATCGGTCCGGGCCTGAGGGTCAGTGCAGAAAAAGGCGCCAAGACTGGGGAAATACGGTGATCGGGACCATTTGTACCTTGCCGCTCGATTCCTTGAAAATCGATCCCCATCGCCGTTTGAGTCGGCCCTCCAGCATGGAAAACCGGGGAGAGTCGCTGGACAGGCGATTCCCGGGTATGCCGTTGATCATCGTCGACTCAAAGCAAAGAGTGATCTGGGGAGAGTGTCGGCTGGAATTCCTGAAACAACGAAAAGTGGTCACGGCAGAGATCATGCAGGTGGCGCTTTCGCCGTTGGAAAGCCTTTATCTGGGTTTCAACCTGCTCCAGGCGGTCTTTTCCGTCAACCTGTATGAAAAACTGTATTTCGCCTCCCTGGCCCTGGAAGAGGCGAAGCCGGAAGAGATCCGCCGCCGTACCGGGTTGGATATCCCCCTGAATCCGGGCCTGATTGCGCAATTGCCCACCCTGCTGGGCCGGGATTTTGCGATTTTGTTGCGCGAGGGGCGTATCGCGTTGCCGGCGGCCCGCGAGCTGGCCGCCCTCGCGGTGGATTCACGGCGCTCCCTGCTGGGCCTGATGGAAACGGTCCATTTCACCGCATCCCAGGGGTTGCGCCTGGCGGCCATGGTAAGAGAGATCCTGGCACGGGACGGTTGCGAAGTTGACGATGTCTTGCGTCGAGCTGAGGTGCACACGGCCCTTCTCCATCAACGCCCGGCTGAAGCGGTACTCAACCGGTTGCATGCGTTGAGGTTCCCCATGGTCACTGCAGCCGAAAAGGAATGGCGCGAAAGAGTGGAAAGGCTTGAATTACCGAAGGAAATCAGCGTCCGCCATGCGCCCTTTTTTGAGCCCCCGGGCATTCAAGTCAACCTGGACCTGCCGGACCTGGAAGCATTACGCCGCCTGGTTGATGGATTGAAAAACGAGTAACGAAGTATCTTGCGGATATGGTTGATATCCCATAGGTGTTGTTCTATAATGAAATAGGAATTCCGGAGACGTAGAGATGGGAACAGCTACAACGATTGTCGTGTTTATTGTCGCCCTGCTGGTTTCGGTGGGTTTTCTGCTTTTGGTACTGACCTTGGTTCCGGCCATCAACCAGTTGCGTTTGCTCATGGCCGACCTGGCGAAAACCTCTGAAGAAGCGCGGGACCTGACGATAAAATTGCAGGGTGTGGTTGAACGCGTGGATGGAGAGGCAGAGAAAGTGGGCGAGATCATTGAGTCCTCGAAAAAATCGCTTCACGTCATCACCAGGGCACTCAACCTTGTCAACCGGAATGTCCTGCGGAAATCCGCCGGCGTCATGGCCTTCATCCCGGCCATCCGCTTTGGCTGGAACATGGTTCGAAAAACGAAAGGAGGTCGATCATGACTGAGAGAAATGGTTTCACATCTACGATGTTCAGTTTCCTTACGGGTGCCGCGATCGGGGCGGGCCTTGCCTTGCTTTTTGCCCCCCAATCCGGCGAAGAAACCCGCCGCAAACTTCGGGAAACGGGCAACCAGTTGTCTGACGATGCGCGCGAGAGTTACGAGCGCCTTTCCCGTGACGCTCAGAAAGTAGTGGAACAGGTAAAAACCACCTCGGAAAAAACCCTGGCCCAGGTAAAAAGCCTGGTAAACGATGCCAAGAGCAGCGTCAAGGGCGAAATGGAAGCGGAAACGCCGCGTCCCACCAAAACCACTCGCAGCCGCTCTACCAAAAGCTGATCTGGTTTATTGTCGCCGGGAGGAACCGCTTATGCTGATTGACAAAATCAAGGCCAGGGAAATATTGGATTCCCGCGGCAATCCCACGATTGAAGTCGACGTATGCCTCCAATCCGGACTGTTCGCTTCCGCGGCGGTTCCTTCGGGTGCTTCCACCGGTGCGCACGAAGCCCTTGAACTGCGAGACAATGATCCGGAGCGGTTCATGGGCAAGGGTGTCTTGAATGCGGTTGCCAATGTCACCAATGCAATTCAACCGGCGCTGTTGGGCATGTCTGTTCTGCAACAGAAAGAGATCGACCACAGGATGCTGGAACTGGATGGAACCAAAGACAAGTCGCGTTTGGGTGCCAATGCCATGCTTGGGGTGTCCATGGCCGTGGCCAAAGCCGGCGCCGCTTTTGCCGGCCTGCCCCTATACCAGTATCTGGGAGGTATCTGCGCCAGTCGCATGCCTGTTCCTATGCTCAACATCCTCAACGGCGGCGCCCACGCGGACAACAGCGTGGATCTCCAGGAATTTATGATTATGCCCATAGGCGCGCCTTCTTTCCGTGAAGGCCTGCGCATGAGTGCGGAGGTCTTTCAGACATTGAAAAAGGTTTTGAAAGACCGGGGCTTTGGCACTGCAGTGGGGGACGAAGGCGGTTTTGCGCCCAACCTGTCGTCCAATGAAGAGGCTTTGAAATTGATCGTGGAAGCCATTGAGAAAGCCGGATTTCTCCCCGGGAAAGATCTGGCCATAGCTCTCGACCCGGCGGCCTCGGAGTTTTTCCGGGACGGTCATTACGTTTTTCACAAATCAGGTGGCAAACGCCTGACGCCGGAACAGATGGTGGGTTTTTACGTTGACCTGGTGGACCGCTATCCCATCGTGTCTATCGAGGACGGGCTGGCGGAAGATGACTGGCCGGGTTGGGAAGAGATCACCCGGCGCCTGGGGAACCGCATCCAGTTGGTGGGAGATGATCTTTTTGTAACCAGTACCGAGCGCCTGCGCACCGGATTTTCCCGCAATGTAGCCAACTCGATCCTCATCAAGTTGAATCAGATCGGTACGGTAAGCGAAACCATCGAAACCGTCCGCCTGGCACAGCGTCACGGTTATACTACGGTGGTTTCCCACCGTTCCGGTGAAACGGAAGACACCTTTATCGCCGATCTTTCCGTGGCCCTGGAAACGGGTCAGATCAAGACCGGTTCGGTTTGCCGCAGTGAACGCATTGCCAAATACAACCAATTGCTGCGCATTGAAGAGGAATTGGGAGCGGCGGCGCTTTTTCCGGGGGCCGAGACCTTGCCCCAATTTCGTGGCTAAAGAGATCTCTGCCGAAACACGCCACCCAACCACGTGACTGACTGGATCCGCGTTCGGGGTGTCCGAACCCATAACCTGAAACATATCGGCCTGGATATTCCCAGGGGAAAGATTATCGCCTTAGTCGGCGTTTCGGGAGCCGGTAAATCTTCGCTGGCTTTTCATACTTTGTACGCAGAGGGGTATTCCCGCTATATGGAGTCGATTTCCCCCTATATCCGTCAATTCCTGGACAAGATAGAGAAACCTCCCCTGGATGGTGTCACCGGGTTGCCTCCCGCCGTGGCTGTTCGTCACCGGCGACCGGCGCGAAATCCGCGTTCGACTGTGGCCACCAGTATCGATTTGTATGATTACTTCCGCATCCTGTATGCCCGGGGCGGGCATTTTTTCTGCCCGGGTTGCGGCCGCCGGCTTAGACGATGGAGCCTGGATGAAATCGTGGCGGACCTGCTTGCCCATCCCGGCGGAGATGTTCTGGTTGCTTTTGATTACCGTGGAGAAATCCCTTTCCTGGTAAACCGGGGATATTACCATTACCTGCATAACGGCAAGCCGCAAAGATTACGGGGAGCCCTTGCCGGCCGGAATATCCAGGTGGTGTTGGATGAGGTAACGGTCAGCCAAGACCAGTGGTCACGTTTGTTTGAAGCCGTTGATCGCGCCATTGCCCTGGGCCGGGAACGGGTGGTGATTCTGCGCAATGGTCAAACTGTTTTCTATGCCGCCAGTTTGCGATGCCCTCATTGCAATGTGACTTATACCGATCCCGATGAAAACCTGTTTTCTTTTAACAGCGCTAGGGGCGCTTGTCCCCGTTGCCGGGGATATGGCGACCTGCAGGAACCGGACCCGAAAAAGATATTCAGCCCGGCTTTATCGCTCGCCGCAGGAGCGATACGGCCCTTGCGCACGGCCATTCACCGCTCGTTCCGCGAACAACTGCTGGCCGCCGCAAAGAAATCGGGAATTGATATCCACCAACCGTTCAGAGATTTATCCCTAACCCACCAGGATTTCATTCTGGACGGCGGCCCCGGTTTCCCCGGAGTAAGCGAATGGTTCCGCTTCTTAAAGGGCAAGCAGTACAAAGTTCAAGCACGCGTGCTCCTGAGTCGCTATTCTTCCTATCAGCCATGCCCGGAATGTCGCGGCGCGCGCCTGAACGCGGAAGCTTTGGCCTACCGGGTGAAAGGTCTCAATATTGCGGAGCTGAGCGCCATGACCATCCGGGACGTGCACCGGTTTTTTGCCGACCTGGATGCGGGTGAACTTGCGGGAAGAGTTACACCGGATGTGTTCCGGGAGATCCAGGCCCGGCTGCAATACCTGGATCGCAGCGGTCTGGGATACCTCAACCTGGACCGTTTGACGTTTACACTTTCCCGGGGCGAGCATCAACGGTTGAACATGGCGTTTATCCTGGGGTCGACTCTGTCCGATTCGCTTTTGATACTGGATCAACCTTCAGCTGATATCCACCCCGCGGAAAGCCGACACATCATGGAGTTTCTCAGGGGATTGCGTGAGGCGGGAAACACGGTGATCATGATCGAGCATGACCCCGACTTGATTCGCGCCGCGGATTGGGTGGTGGAGTTGGGTCCCGGAGCCGGGAATGCCGGTGGTAAAGTGGTATTTTCCGACACCCGGGCCGATTTTTTGCAGGGAAAGCAAACCCTTACCCAGCAACGCATCCATTGCCCGATCACTATCGGAGCTGTCTCCACTCTCCCCGCTTCCATGCTGGAATTCCGGAGCTTGTCGGCGCACAACCTTACTGGATTTGATGTCGGGCTGCCCCGCGCGGGCGTGACCATGGTATGCGGGGTCAGCGGAGCCGGAAAGACATCTCTTTTGCGGGATGAATTGGCAGCCCGACCGTGTCCGCAGGGCATTGCCTCCGTGGAATATGTAGATCCGGAGGTGAATGCCGCGGTGTCGCGGTCCGGAGTGGCGGCCTTTATGCGTATCCATGCACCCATCCGTGAATGGTTCGCGGATCAGCCGGCGGCCCGTCGACTGGGTTATACACCCGGCCATTTCTCCGCCAACTCGCCCCGGGGACGCTGTCCGGTCTGCAGGGGCAAGGGCGGCCGGGAATTGGAGATGCAGTTCCTGCCCTCAGTCTGGATTCCCTGCGAAGATTGCAATGGCACAGGGCTGAGAGCCGAATCAATCAAAATCCGCGTCCAGGGAAAGAACCTGGTCGAATGGTTGGAAATGACGGCATCAGAGGCTTGGCGCCTGCTAAAGGAACCATTGCCGCAAGTGGCCCGCATTCTGGCGGCCATTGAGGAAAACGGTCTCGGTTACCTGCGTCTTTCCCAGACCCTGGGCGCCATGTCGGAGGGTGAACGTCAACGCCTCAAGCTCTGTCGCCACTTGGTCAACGGCAAGGCATCCACGCTGTACCTGGTGGATGATCCCTCCTACGGCCTTCATCCCGTGGACCTGGACCGCGTCAAAGATCTTTTCCGTCGCTTGACCGCTTCGGGACACACGGTCGTGGTTGCCGATCACAACCTGGAATTGCTGGCCGGCAGTGATTGGGTAATTGAACTGGGGCCCGGTGGTGGCGATCGGGGTGGAAGGCTGCTTTTTTGTGGAACGGTTGCGGATTTCCTGCGCCATGGAAAGACCTTGACCGCGAAAGAATTAAAAAAAAAGTGCCGGCCTTGACAAATGGAAAAATCTCTCATTAAATACTAAATTGTATCTGGTAAGAGGAGTTGGCAATGCAGGAAATCGAGATCCTTTCCTGGATCACGCTGGACGCGCTGAAAGAAGCTTCAACCCGTGTCATTGATTCAATCGGCAATCTCGACACCAATGAGCAGATGTCGTTGTTTTGTGTCATTGAAGAAGACTACCTGGAACTTCACTACAGCGAGCTGGAAGCCAATTATCTGAGACGCTTTGACGATGAAGACGAACTCTTTAAACATATTGCCAAACGCCGAGAAGAGTTGGGAGAAGAAGAGGCAGAGGCGTTGGAGTACTTTGAAGACGATGATGCTTTCAGCCGCGATGAAGAGGAAGACGACTTCAATGGTTATAATATCCGCACTGAAGAGGATGATGATACATTCTGATTGGGTATGGTTGAGCGCAACGATAAGGGGCAGATAGTTAACCGGGATGATGCCGGCCGATCCCGGCGCAGTTGGGTTGATTACTCCAGTGTCGGATTGGTGTTTCCCGTTTCCATTGCAGTTGGTTTCGGCATGGGATACATGCTGGACCGATGGTTGCGTACGGCTCCGATCTTCACCATTCTCTTTGTGCTTTACGGTGTAGCCGCCGGGTTCGTCAACCTGTTCAAGGTTTCCCGACGCCATGAAAAGTGATCGTGCCCGTGCCGTGATTCAACGGATCCTGCGTATTTCAGCGGGCCTGACGGTTGTGGTTGTGGTCGCGGCCGTTGCTTGTACTCGATCGTGGCTTTGTAGTATAATTGCGTTTTCGGCTGCTCTGATCGCCCAACTGGGTTTTCTGGTGATGACCCGAGCCCTCGATAGGTACATGCGGTTGCGCCGGGGCATGGGCCCCTTTTTCATGGTATCCCTGGCCAAGTTGGTTGTAATTGTGTTGTTCTTTCTCATCGCCAGTCGCATTTCCGAGCAGGTGGTATTATTTTTCCTGTTGGGTCTTTCGGTTGTGGTGATGGCCGTCCTTGTCGAGGGAGGTATTCAGTTGCTGAGGAGTCTGACCCATGGAAGAACACGAGTTAATCATCGTTGAATGGATAAACAGGCTGCTGCGAAGTGTACTCGGCCTGTTCGGCATTCAACCCCAGACCCATGAAATTCTCCCGTCTCATGTGGTGATGGCCATACTCGTTGCCCTTGTCCTGACCTTTCTTTTTCGGATGGGGGCCCGGCACGTTGACTTGTTTCCCAATCGGTTGCAGGCATTCATGGAGATGATCTACCGCGGGTTCCGCTCCCTGGTGGACGACGTGATCGGGCCGGAGGGGCGACGTTTTATCCCCGCACTGGGTACGGTCGGCCTGTTTATCGCCAGTTGCAATATTCTGGGCTTGTTGCCGGAATTGGCATCGCCAACGGCGAACTTGAACGTTACCGTGGGCTGCGCGGTTTTTATCTTTTTCTATTACCACTACCAGGGCATCCGCAAGCACGGTTTACTGAAATACATACGCAGCTTTGCCGGCCCCGTGTGGTGGATGGCCCCGCTTTTCATCCCCATTGAAGTGATTTCCCACTTCTCGCGGCCCCTGTCTTTGTCCATGCGTCTGTTCGGCAACATTTTCGGCGAGGACCTGGTTATCATTATTGTCGCTTCGCTGGTACCGTTTATCGCACCCCTGCCCATGATGGGGATGGCCGTGTTCACATCTTTGCTTCAGGCCTTTATTTTTGTCATGCTGTCGGCCATCTACCTGGCCGGCGCAATGGAATCAGAGCATTAATTCAGGAGGATCATAAATGAAAAAGAAATTAATGTTGACCCTAATCGCCTTTGCCGTTATGGGGACCCTCATGCCGGCGGCGGAGACCGAGGTACGCAACGTTGCCGATGCCACACCACTTTTCCTTTGGTCCATCGTCGTGGGAGTTTTGGCCCTTGCCTTCACGGCTATTCTGGCGGCTTTCGCGCAGTCAAGAGCCATTCGCACGGCCGCAGACAACATCGGGCGCAACCCGGCTGCCGGAGATAACATCCGCACGGTCCTGATTATCGGACTGGCCCTGATCGAATCCCTGGTGATTTACGTGCTGCTCATTGACCTGATCATCTTTTTCGTTTTATGGGGCAAGTACACTTTCTGAGTAAAGCCGGCCCACTGGACGGGAGGGATCGCATCCCTCCCGTCCCGGTTTCAGATCAATGACCCTTGGTAAAAGATGGGAACGGTTCGCCCGCGCGCTGTGGAAGTCCCTGAAGGATTTTCTACGGGAAGACGGCCTGGATAAAGCCAGTATACTGGCCTATTTTTCGATTTTTTCCACGCTCTTTTTACTTACCTTCCTTACTTTTCTTTTTACCCGATTTCTGGGTAATCCCGACCGTTACCTGACTTCCTTTTACCCATTTTCTCCCGACTTCACCTCGAAGATCTCGCCGGATTTTTTTATTAAAGCCAAGGAATTTTCGGGTACCATCCAGCAGATCGGTGTCCTGGGTATCGGTCTTTCACTGTTCCTGGGTATTCTGGTGTTTAAGAAGGTCATTCAGTTCGTCAACGAGATGTTTCACATCCGTTTGGCCCGGGGCTTTTTGTTCAAGCGCTTCAAGGAATTCGCCCTGATGTTTTTCATTGGCCTGTTTTTCGTGGCCTCTTTCGCCATGACCGGATTCATCTCTACCGTGACCGGATTGTTTCAGCACAACACCTTTATCGCTGAGCACATTTCGCCGGTTTTCATTGAATCGATCAACCAATTCCTGTTAAAATACCTGTTGCCGGTCGCCATCACGTTCAGCCTCTTCTTTTTGCTCTACAAATGGATTCCCGAACGACATGTCCGCACCCGTGCCGCCTGGATCGCGGCCCTGGTTTCTTCGTTGATGTGGGAAGTGGTCAAGCGGGGTTATGCGTATTACCTGGTCAATTTGTCCATTATCGGTCGCATCCAGGGCCCCATTATCGCCATTATTCTTTTCGGTTTCTGGATGGAAGCTTCAACCGCCATACTGCTCTATGGCGCGAAGCTGACGTTTAATCTGGATCGCAATCCATGAACACATTAATGGAAATCAGTTTCCTGCTGAGGGGTGAATTAAAAGGGGATCCAAATACGCCTGTCCTCGGGGTCAACTCGCTGGAGCGGGCCGGAGCGAGCGAGATCGCTTTTCTGGCAAAACGCGATGCGGAACCGTCCGCGATTCAAGCCGCAGCCTTGGTCGTAGCCCGGGACAATCCCATCGAATATCCCAACTTGGTTTATGTGGACGACCCTTATCTGGCATTCGCGCAATTGCTTGAACATTTTTTCCCGGCGCGGCCCTGTTGCACCGGAGTGAATGACAGCGCCCGCGTTGACGTGGACGCCCGGCTGGGTCAAAACGTGCGCCTTGGCGCTTTTGTTGAAGTGGGCGCCGCGGCCTCCATTGGTGACGATACGGAGATCCACAGCGGTTGCGTGGTGTATCCCGGCGCGGTGATCGGGCGTTCCTGCCTGGTTTATGCCAACGTGGTGATCCGTGAAGGAGTCGTCATCGGAGATCATTGTATCATTCATGCCGGAGCGGTGATCGGGAGTGACGGATTCGGCTTTTCCCGGGATTCCGGGGGAATTCCACGCAAAATTCCCCAAAAGGGAAAAGTGATTATCGGTGACCATTGTGAAATCGGCGCCAACACCTGCATTGACCGCTCAACCATTGAGGAAACCCGACTGGAAAACCACGTGAAGTTGGATAACCTGGTCCAGGTGGGGCACAATTGTCGCATCGGTTCCGGTTCAACCATATCGGCGTTGACGGGTATCTCCGGTTCCGTTGATGTCGGACGCAATGTGATCATGGGGGGCCAGGTCGGAATCGCCGACCATCTGCGTATTGCCGACGGTGTCATGATCGCGGGGAAAACCGGGGTTTCCGGGCACATCAAGAAGCGTGGCATTATCGCCGGCAATCCCCACATGGACCTGCGTGGCTGGCGCCGTATGCACGCATTATTGAGAAACCTGGATGATTACTATGCGCGAATCCGTGAGTTGGAAAAACAAATAAAGGAATTGGAGGCAAAATGAAAAAATTCATAGCAGGAATCGCCGTTGCCCTGGTGTGTGCGGTCCTGGTCCCGGCACAGGCCGGAATCGAGTTTACTTCAGAGCAGGTGGATTTCGGCGAAGTTGACAGCGGCAAAATAGTGGATCTGGAATTCGAATTTACGAATACGGGCAACGACATCCTGGAGATCAAAAACATCACGTCCACATGTGGATGCACGGTGACCAGCTTGGAAAAGAAAACCTTTAAGCCTGGCGAGAAAGGCATCATTCCCGTCAAGTTTTATTCCCGCGGGTACCAGGGACGCGTGGTCAAAACCCTCACTGTTTCTACCAATGACCCCAAGAAAGCTTATGTGCGCCTGCGTTTGACTGGAATCGTAACCATGAAGAACTACGCCGGCATCGAGGTGGCTCCGAATCGATTGCATTTCGAAAAGGTGCCGCTGGGAGGAGAAGCCGAACAGACTTTTGAAATACGCAATCCCGGCTCCCTGCCCCTGCGCATTATCGAGGTGATTCACGGACCGGAGGTCAGCCCCCGTTTCGATGGGAAATCCGTGGGCCCCGGAGAGTCGCTCAGCGTAACTTTGCATCTGAAGGGTATGGCCGCGGGCCCTTTTGTCACCTACCTGAAAATCCGCAGCAACGCATTCCGGCAAAGCCTGGCCGTGGTTAAGGTAGATGCCGACATTGCAGAGACAGGCGCTCCCGAGGTCGTTGCTTCGGATTGACGCGGTATGTTTTCAGACACAACTGGAAAAATGCCTGATTCCCCGGGTCCGCGGGTGTGGGCTGTTTGCGGTGGAAAAGGCGGTACCGGGAAATCGTTCCTGGCTTCACAACTGGCTATTACCCAGGCTTCACGCGGCCGATCAGTGGTGCTGGTGGATGCGGACCCGCAGGGAGCGGGGGTGCACGGTTTGCTGGGTCTGGCCCATCGCACTCCGGCCTTTGCGGACTGCCTGTATGGAGAAAAACCCCTCGTAGAATGTCTTCATCGTACACAGGTCAACAACCTGCGTATTGTATTCGGCAACGCGGGTACCCGGCCGTTGCCGGCTTTCACGCACGTCAAAATGGAAAGGCTTTGCGCCCAGATGGCGGAACTCGACGCGGAATTGGTAATCATGGACCTGGGGGGTGGGATGGCTCCTGAGATTCTGGACCTGTTTCTCTCCGCGCATGAATCCATTGCGGTCACCTTGCCCGAAATGCCCGCACTAGAGAACTTTTTTCAATTCTGCCGGGCACTGCGGTTTCACACCATCAACCGCTGGCTCGCCCGGGAAAGTTTGTCCCTTCAGGCTGAAAACATCTGGGAAGAACGCCCCAGGGAAGAGATCGTGGATTTGAATGATCTGCGTCACTATTTGCCGGCTGTAATCGGACGCCGTGGCGCTTCCACCCGGCAGGTTCCCTCTCCCCCACGAGTGCATCTGGTTCTCAACCACTTAACCAGCATCGATGAGGTGCAACACGGCTTTTCCATACTCAGCCTGTGCCGCAAGCACCTGGATGTCCACCTCAGCTATGCGGGATACGTGGAAAGCGAGCCCAAGGTATGGAAGAAACTGAGCGCGGTACAGGGTCGCCCCAGGATTCACATTACTCCGCGCATCCGCCTTGAAATCCTGAGGATCGGCAAGAATCTTTTGCACGGGCGGGAATTACGCATAGACAGTGTGCTCAATGTCTGATCCGGAACTGCGCGGTTATTACCAGATCCTGGACCTGGAGGAGGGCGCCTCACTGGACCAGGTCAAGGCCCAGTACCTGCATCTAAAGACACTCTATTCCACGGATTCCCCGCTCTTTCACTGCCTCGGTTTTTCCATGCCCGATCCCCGCAAACGCGAGATGTTGTCCCGGATTCAACGCGCCTATTTCACTTTGCGGGAACACCATGCCCGGCGTCGTCAGGAACGCAGGGACACCACCCGGGACACGGTTCAGGAACAACGCATACCGGATTTTGAACACTACCGCGGGGAAGCGTTGCGCCTGACGCGAGACGTCCTTGGAATCAGCCTGGAAGAGGTGGCCTTTGCCTGTGGCATCCCCCTGTCCCACCTGCGGCATATCGAAGCCGACGAATTCAACCAGCTGCCTCCGAAAGCCTATGTCCGCCTCTACTTGCGCAAGTACGCGGAGTTTATGTGCCTCGATCCCGACCAGGTAGTGAAGGATTATCTGGCGGGTTATCCCCAAACAGAAGGGGATAACCCGTAGTGTCCACGCCTATTTCGGTCGTGTTCCGGCCGCGGGAATGGTATACAGGAAACGTTTGATCTTACGCGTGGGGGTTTTTTCAAATTCCTCGGGATAGACTTCGATTCGCGCAATCTTGCTGTAGGCGGGCAATTCGTGGTTCACGCGTTGCTTAACCAGTTGAAAATGCCGTTCGAGGTCGGTTTCGGTCATTCCCGCGGCGTATACGCGGTCAAAATCGGGATAAACCAGGGCGGATATCTGGTTTTCACGTTCCATGACCAGTGATTCCATGACGAACTCCTGGTTGTCCAGTTTGCTCTCAATTTCTTCAGGGTAAATGTTCTGGCCGCTGGAGCCCAGAATCATGTTTTTGCTGCGGCCCTTGATATAGACAAAACCCTCCTTATCCATCAGCCCCAGATCCCCGGTATGCAGCCATCCGTGCTCGTCTAATGCTTCCGCCGTGGCCTGGGGGTTTTTATAGTACCCTTTCATGACATGGACTCCCCGCACCATGATTTCGCCCACAACGCCGGCTGGGTCCGCTGAATCAATGCGTACTTCCATGCGGTCCACCGGGGTGCCGACTGAACGGGCGCGAATACTTTTCCAGGGGCTGTAAGCGATCAACGGGCCGCATTCCGTCATGCCGTACCCCACGGTAAGGGGAAAGGAAATGGAGCGGAAGAAATCTTCTACTTCAGGGTTCAATGCCGCTCCGCCGATGACCAATTCGTGAAACTTGCCCCCGAATGCGTCATAAAGCTTCTGGTAGAGCTTGCGCTGCAGCAACTTGTTGATGGGTCCGAGTTTGCGGGCCGCGCGTATCATTCGTTTCTGAAGTACGGGTTTGACCTGTTTGCGATAGATTTTTTCGATGATCAGGGGTACGGATAAAATCAGTTGTGGGCGTATGCGCGCAAAGGCCTCCATGATAATTCGCGGAGAAGGGGTTTTGCATAGGAATGTGATGTGGCAACCCAAGGTAAACGGAAAGAGAAACTCAAAAGCGCATCCATATGAATGGGCCAGGGGAAGAAATGAAAGGATGCGATCTCCCTGCACCAGCGGCATGTTTTCCTGCCCGTATCGGATGTTGGACATCAGGCTGGCGTGTGACAACTCCACGCCTTTCGAGAATCCGGATGTTCCGGAAGTGTAGTTGATGGTGGCCGTGGCCTCAGGGGAAACGGGTTTCACCACAAAAGAGTCGGGTTCGACCTGAATATCTCGACGCGAGGGGAATTCCTCGTTCATCTTTTCAAAGGCTTTATACACCGTCTTTTTGTTTAACCCCAGAGGCTCCAACCTGTCCAGGGATACAAATGCGGAGCAGTCGGGCATTTTGTCGATATCCAGTTTCTCAAACAGATTGTCGGCAACCAACAACAATGCGGAGTCGGAATGGTTGACGATATGGTGCACATCACTGGGATGAAAGTCGGGAAGAATGGGCACAATGGCGGCTCCATACATCACCGTGGCCAGGTAGCAGAGCGCCCAGTTGACCGAATTCTTTCCCAACAGGGCGATTTTGTCTCCCGGACGGATATGCGCTCGCTGCAGCAAAAGGTGAAGCCAGGTGATGCGTCCTGCGACTTCGCCATAAGTCAATCCTTTCTGATCGAAATCCGTCAGGGCGGAAAGATTCCAGTTGTGCTCAATACTGCCGTGCAAAGCCTCTACCAGTGTTTTCGCTTTCATGTTCCCTCCTTCGGTAAATGTCCACACCGGGCGGGGATTCGCCTCCCGGCCGCTTTGATTGCATTCTAGTCTCTACTCGGGAAACATGCAATCAGGATAACAAACGAATGCGGGTCTGAATGTAATTTAACTCGTCCGACTTAATCGCGATTCGATGCACATCCTGTTCTCCCAGACGGACCGCTTCGCGGCCATCCACTTCCATGTAGCGGCGATTGCGGGCTGAATGAAACCACAGGGTCAAGTTTGCGGTTCCCTGGTCGATTTCCAGTGTTGTGACGCCGCCCGGCGCGATTGCGCTTCCTGAATTGAACAGGCAGGGAACCAGAAGGCCCTGGTGATATAACATGCTTTGACCCGCGTATTTTTTTCGAGAGCATATCAGTGTGAAAAACTCGCTTTTCATGTTCCCGATGTCGGCGGCCAATTCCGCGTCGGGTTCATGTGCCAAGCGGCGGCAAGCCGATTCAATCCGCATTTTCAGGGTGTCCAGCCGGGACATGGACTCGAACAGGGGGCGGTGGGTATGGCCGATTATGGTCATAATGCGCTGGCTGCGGGCGAAAAGGTAAACCCTTTTTTCATAGCGGTATTTTCGGCGACTGTTAAAGGCCACGGTATAGTTGCGAATTCCCAGGGGCGAGGCAACCCAGCGCAAAAACCATCCCAACAGGTGGTTGATCAGCGGCCCGTACAATGCTGCCTGATGCCCGTGAAAAACCAGGATCTCTCCAGATGCGGTGAGCAGGCGAACGGCGTGTCCCGGGTTTTTTAATCCGGGACCCAGGGAAGCGGGTGACATGTCATGATTGCCGATCAAGCGGGTCAATCCGTTGCTGGATTGAAATTTCAAAAAGAGTTGAAACAATTCCTGCCAGCGTTTCCGCACCCGGTGCTGGGAAAATCGCTGCAGTTCTTCGATATCCCCGTTCAAGAGCAAATGAAAGCCCCGGGGCAGGTAGTAATGCTCAAGGGCGTTTTGCAGCAGGGTGCCGTTGTGGCTGAAATCGTCCAATTTGCCGCCGTCTCCCAGATGCAGGTCGCTGACTACCACCAGGCGGTCCCGTTCCCCCAACCGGTGGACCGCTGCCGCTGCATACAAACGCTCTAACCGGCGCGTGACCATAGACCGGGTCATGTGTTTGTCTCCCCGGAGGAAGCCGGAGACAGGTTCTCCAGCAAGGTGTCCAGTTCGTGGTGAAGGGACTCCCAATCCGAAACAGCGGTCTCTACTTGCTCGATCACCCGGGCATATTGCTTTTGTAGGTCCACGACTTTTTCGCTGTTATCATAGGTTTCGGGATGTGCCAGGTGGCTTTCCAACTCCGCCTGCCGCAGCTCCAGGATTTCAATCCGTTCCTCAAGAGTCCGGATATTTTCGCTGAGGCGTCCCCGTTCTTTGCTGACGGCCTGCCGAGCCAGGGCCTGTCGTTGCCGTTCATTGCGCCGGCTTTCCCCGCTTCCCGCCATGGTTTCCGGCAGAGCCGGCTCGTCGACGGGTTCGTCTCGTTTTTCCAGGTATTCAGAGTAATTGCCCAGGTATTCACGCAGGCATCCATCCTGGATCTCAACCACCCGGGTCACGATTCCATCCAGGAAAAAACGGTCGTGGGATACCAGCATAATGGTGCCTTCGTAGGCGTCCAGTGCCTTTTCCAACGCATCCCGGGCATGGATGTCCAGGTGGTTGGTGGGTTCGTCCATGATCAGAAAGTTGGTTCCGGATATCAGGATGCGGGCCAGGGATACCCTTGCCTTTTCTCCCCCGCTTAAAACCCGGATCGGCTTAAACACTTCATTGCCATGGAATCCGAACAGTCCCAGAATGGAGCGCACTTCCGGGATCCGCGCCGGCGGCGCGGCATCACTGACTTCACGGATTATCGGCAAATCCAGGTTCAAGGCCTCTACCTGGTGCTGAGCGTAGTACCCGACGACGGTTCGTCTTCCCAGGGTCAGTGTTCCCTCCAGCGGGGTGAGTTCCTGGTTAATCAACCGCGTCAGGGTGGTTTTGCCGGCTCCGTTTCTGCCTACCAGGCAGATTTTGTCCTGGCGCCTGACCTCCAGGTCGATGCCGCGAAATACCCATTGACCGGGTGAATAAGCGAATCCCATGTTTTTCAGGCTTAACACATCCCGGAAAGATGCCTGGGCCGGGGTCAGGCGGAAATTGATTTTCGGGTCCGGAGCGGGGATGGGTTTGGCGGCTTCCATTTTTTCCAGTTGTTTAACGCGGCTTTGAACCTGGGCGGCCTTGGTTGCCTTGTAGCGGAATCGTTCAATGAATTTCTCTTGACGGCGGCGTTCCACCTTTTGCTGCCGTTGCAACTGTGTTGTGTGTTCACGTTGTTGCGCCCGCATCTTTAGATATGTGCGGTAGCGGCCGGGATAATGATGTAAACACCCGTTTTCCAACTCAACGATCTCCTGGGACAGGCGGTCGATAAAAAAGCGGTCATGTGAAACCATCACCATGCTGCCGCTGAAATTCAAGATGAATCGCTCCAGCCATTCCAGGGAGGGCAGGTCGAGATGGTTGGTGGGTTCGTCCAGCAGCAAAAGGTCGGGTTCTTTCAGAAGCAGGCGTGCCAGCAGGGCACGCATGCGCCAACCTCCGCTGAAGCTTGACAGGGAAAGCCCTTCCTGGGCACGCTCGAATCCCAGACCGGACAAGATACGGCGGGCCCGATTCTCAAGTTCATAGCCCTTTTTGCTGGAATACCGGGTCTCCAGGTTTTCCACCCGTTTCAACCATTGAGAGTAATCCGAATCTTCTGGTGGTGGATCGGCCCGCAATGCCTCGAGTTGGGCTTCAAGCCGGAGAATATCGCTACGTCCGTTCAGGACGGATTGCATCAGCGTGCCTTCGCCCCCGGCAACCGTTTCCTGGGGCAGGTGAGCCACGCGGTAGCTGCGAGATTTGACGACTTCTCCGGAATCGGGCTCCAGTTCCGCCGCCATGATGCGCAATAAAGTGGTTTTTCCGGTTCCGTTGGCGCCGACCAGGGCCAGGCGCCTTCCCGGCATCACGGTCCAGTCGACCTGGTGCAGCAGGGCGCGGCCGTCAATGGAAAACGTTACTTGGCGGAGTGTCAACATGGTGTTGAGGGGTGAAAAGCCCGGTCCCCCCAAAGATTATATGCCAGGGCGGGGGAGAAGAGCAAATCCGCTTCGTTTACAGTTGTTGAACGAGGTATCCGCGTCCACGCAGCCGGGAGATGATACCTTTATCCCCCACCAGATGGGCCGCCCCCACTACCACAAAAAGCTTTTGTTCCGCTGACAACAGTTCCAGGATGCGTTCAGTCATGGATCGGTTGCGCTGATACACAATTTTATCATAGAGGTCGGTCAGTTCGGGGTGATCCTGGATACTGCGGGTCAGCAGGGATTCCATGGCGTCGATGTCGCCGGTGAACCAGGCGGCTACCATGTCTTCGACCTGTTTGCGCGCATTCTCGGATTCCTGGATGTTGAAAAACAGGAAGCGCTCACTCATGGCTTCAGAGAAACCGTTAAACAGCTCCATTTGCGACTTCAGCCCCTCGAGTTCCAGGATTTCCATTTCTTCCGGCGCGATTTCCAGGAAATACCGGTCCACACCCCAACGTGGATCGAACCCCATGCGCATCATCTCCATGCTGACAATGGTGAGGGCCAGCATCCAGGGCTTGAAACGGGAGAAGCCCTTGATATCCATGCCCAATTCGCTCAGCTTGCGCTCGGCCAATTGCCAGGTTTTTGTGGACACGTGGTTTTTCAGGCTGTCGTCCTCAGCATACATTCCCAGTTGCATCTGCATCAGAGCGGCCCCGGCCATTTTGTCCGCGGAGATGTCGGCTTCCACCGCCAGGGCGCCACATTCGGCAAAGGCGTTACGGATGGCTGCGGGCAGGGGAAAATAGTCTTTCTTTAATAGGTGAATCGATCCCATGATGTACGCCGATCCCTGTTCGCCTTTAACGGACCACAAAAAGTGCCTGGCATCCAGGGGACAAGTGATCCCCGCCGCCATGGCGGCAATGACCGCCAGTTTCGTCCAGGTTCTCTTAAATTTGGTCATGGGCGTTCTCCTTTCGGTTTTCATTAAATGGGATTGGGTACGTCAACGAACCGGGCATGCAGGTTCAGGCGGGAAGCCAGTTCATCCCGCAGGGCCCGGATCCCGGGCAGTTCCGAACGGTAATGGCCCAGGTTGATGAAGTGGGTTCGGGTTTCACGGGACAATGCGGGTATCGGTTCCTTGATTTCCCCGCAGAAAAAAGCATCCACTCCCCTTGATACGGCGCTTTCATACAAGTCTGCGGATCCACCGGAAACCACGGCCAGACGACGGGGCATTTCAGGACCGTTGGCCAGGACCTGGAAGCCGTGGCGCCATTCCAGGCGAAATCCCTGTTCGTCGTGACCCGGAACCGCCCTGCTTTCACCCTCCCGGCCGGGGAGGTGTTTTGCCAGGCGGCGCAGCAGCTCATCAAGGGGCGCTGCCGTGGCGTTGTCAGACAGGAACCCCGGACCCAGCGGTTCAGGCGAGTTGCCGCCCATCCACCCGGTTATCAAGGCGTTGTGCCCCAACACGGGATGGGCGTCCATGGGCAGGTGGATGCCGAACAGGGAGATTTCGTGTTTGAGAAGGGTGGCGACCCAGCGTTGCCGGATCCCGGTCAGGCGGAACAAGTCCCGTCCGAAAAAACCGTGATGCACGATAACCGCGTCCGCCATGTAGTTTACGGCGGCCTTAAGCAGCAGCCCGTTCAAGGAGACACCCAGGACTACGCGCCGGATTTCACGCCGGCCTTCAACCTGGAGGCCATTGTGACAATAGTCTTTGAAATCATCTGTTTGATAAAAGCGGCGCAGCCATTGGTCCAGATCATCCCGATGCATCATGCGCGTTGGTGTCATTTTGCTCTCAGCAGGTCAATGAATTGTTCTTCGTCTACAATGGTCGCCCCGGTTTCAAGGGCCCTTTCGAGTTTGGAGCCGGGGGATTCGCCCTTCAAAAGGTGGGTGGTGCGGTTGGTGACGGTTGCAGCGATACGGCCCCCACGTTGACTGATTTCATCGGCGGCGCGGGAACGGGGAGAATAGTGTTTGAAAGAGCCGGTGATGACCCACACGGTGTTTTCCAGTGAACGATCGCCTTCACCGCTTTCCTTTTGTGCCTGCATTTGCAGGCCGCAGGCTTCCAGTTCACGAATCATCTTCAGATTTTCGCTGTCCTGGAAGTATTCCACCAGGGCCCTGGCCGTGGTCTCTCCGAAACCATGAATCGCGGCAAAAGGCTCCGCATCACCCTGTGCGGCCGTGGCAATCAGCTTGTGCATGGAATCAAAACCGTTTTCGATCAACAAACGCACGGCGGCGGCGCCGATTCCCTCAATTCCCAATGCCGCCAGTACCCGGGAAAAGGGCTGGTTGCGACTGGCTTCCACGCCTTCACAAATGGCGGAGATTTTTCGCTGCTTGAATCCTGCTTCACCAAGCAATTGGTCCGGATCAAAGGTGTAGATATCGGGTATGCGCCGAACCAGGTCTTTTTCATAAAGAAAATGGATGGTTTTCTCGCCCAGGCTTTCGATATCCATCTGGGCGCGTGCGGTAAAGTGGATCAGGGCGCGACGTTGCCGCTCCGGGCAATCGCGATTGGGGCAGAAATGATGGGCACCCTGGCGCACCAGGTCTGAATCGCAGAAAGGACAGTTGTTTGGGAGTTGAAATATCGAACCGTGGCCGTCCGCCGGTTCCACTACTTTTTCCACGGCGGGGATGACATCCCCGCGGCGCGAAATCCGCACCCGATCTTTTATGCGCAGTTCAAGGGTGTTGATGTACTCCTGGTTGTGCAGCGTAGCCCTGGAAACCGTGCTGCCCCCCACGACGACCGGCTCCAACTCCGCCACCGGGGTTACCCTGCCGTTGCGTCCGACTTGAACCTGAATTCCCAGAAGCCGGGTTTCGGCTTCCGGGGCGTCGAATTTAAAAGCTAGGGCCCAACGGGGATGATGGGCCGTGGCACCGAGGGTTTCACGCAGCGGGATTTCATTGATCTTGATCACGAGGCCGTCGATTTCGTAATTCAGCGCACCGCGCCGGTCACGGGCATTATTCACAAAGGATTCGAATTCCTCCAGCGTACCAGCCGCGAGTTCCGGAATGCGTTGGGAAACTTCCCGGCAACGTCCGACATCGCGGCAAAAGAATCCCGCATGGCCTTTCATGCGGAATCCTGCATTCTGCAAATAAGACAAGCGCGCCACGTGGTCCGTTTTCAGGCTCAGGGAAGTGCCTTTGGAATTCCACGCGACTTTTCCGGCGTCCATCCATGCTTCATACCCGTTGAAGCGCAGGGGAACGCGGGCGGCCTGGGATGATTTCAATTGCCGAAGCGTTCCCGCGGCCAGATTGCGGGGACTGGAATAGCGGTTTTCCAATCTCTGGTTAAAGGCCAGGAAGTCATCGCGATGCATGAACACTTCACCGCGCACAACCAGGTCGTCGCTGGATTCCAGTACCAAAGGAACCGACGGTATGGTGCGCACGTTGGCGGTGACATCATTGCCGCTGTACCCGTCGCCCCGTGTCAGGGCGCGAAACAATTCTCCTTTGCGGTAATAGAGTACAACCGATGCGCCGTCGAGCTTTTCTTCCGCAACGAAACCGGTATGGTCACCGTGGCGATCGGCAAGTTTGCACATCCATTCCACCACTTTGGCGGTTGTATACTCTTTATCCAGTGAAAGGACCTCAACCGTGTGTGGGTGCTCTTCCAGGCTGTTATCCAGGTCCGAGCCCACACGCCGGGTGGGGGAGTTGATCAATGCCCATTGCGGGTAACGTTTTTCCAATTCCGACAGTTCACTGAACAAGCGGTCGTATTCAAGGTCCGTGATTTCCGGCCGGGAAAGCACGTAATAGAGGTATTGATGGTGGAGCAGCAGGCGCGAAAGTTCCCTGATTCGCCTGCGCACATCCATGATGGGATTATAAACTCCCGAAAATTCCGGGTCAAGCGCGCCACTTGACTATATCAACATATCATGATATATTGTTTTTATGTCGACACTTTCCCGTTTCAAGGCGCTGTCGGACCCCATGCGTCTGCGTATCATCCATCTATTGCTCCACATGGAGTTGAACGTCAACGAATTGGTTGCCGTATTGCGTACCGGGCAGTCACGTGTTTCCCATCATCTGCGCATGTTGGCCGTGGGGGGACTGGTCACCCACCGACGCCAGGGGTTGTGGACCTTTTATGCCGCCGCCCGTGATGGAGAAGGCGGCGCGTTTCTAAAGGCCGTGCGCTCGTTTCTGGGTGATACTCCCGAGAATGAGGCGGATATCGAGGCGGCACAACGCGTAGTCATGCAGCGTGAATCTGAAACCACGCGTTTTTTCGACAATATCGCCGAGGACTGGGATGCCTTGAGGCGGGAAATTTTCGGCGATTTCGACCTCGCATCGTTGATTTTAAACACCATTCCGCCCGTGGACACGGGGGTCGACCTGGGTTGCGGTGCGGGAGATTTGATTCCCCTGCTGTTGCGGCGATGCCGCCGGGTCATCGGTGTAGACAATTCCCCCCGCATGCTTGAAAGCGCCCATCGTCGTTTTCAAAATCAAAAAGGCGCGGTGGATCTGCGCATTGGCGGCTTGCGACACCTTCCCCTGCGGGACGCGGAAGCGGATCTGGCGATCATTCACATGGTGCTGCATCATCTGGAAGACCCGGTTGAGGTGTTTGACGAAGCCCATCGAGTATTGAAACCACGGGCCCCCTTCCTGATTGTGGATTTCCTCCGCCATGATCGTAAAGAGATGCGGCAGCGATATGGAGATCGCTGGTTGGGTTTTGACCGGGAGCAGATCCATGCCTGGTTGCAAAAAAGCGGCTTTTCCGCCGGACGGATAGAGACCATTGCGTTGCAAAAGGGGCTGGAGGGATTTTTTCTTCCGGCTACAAAAATAGATATGCAAAATTAATCGAATTGGAGGCTAGTATGAATTTTATTGAACTGGACCTTGATCTGAAATACCGCGTTGCGGATATTTCACAGGCCGAATGGGGCCGCAAGGAAATGGAGCTGGCGGAAGGGGAAATGCCCGGACTGATGGCGGTGCGCGAGAAGTACGGTGCCGACAAACCCCTTGCGGGCCATAAAATCACCGGCAGCCTGCACATGACCATTCAAACGGCCATGTTGATTGAAACGCTGGTTGAATTGGGGGCGGATGTGCGCTGGGCTTCCTGCAACATTTTTTCCACCCAGGACCATGCCGCGGCCGCCATTGCCGCCGCCGACAAAGCCGCCGTGTTCGCCTGGAAAGGAGAAACCCTGGACGAGTACTGGTGGTGTCTTGAACAGGCCCTGACATGGCCGGACGGCAGTGGTCCCGACCTGATCGTGGACGACGGCGGGGACGCCACATTGTTTGTGCATGAGGGTGTCCGCGGTGAAGCGGATCCCGCCCGCCTAAAGAAATCCTATGATCATGCGGACTTTCAGGCCCTGATCCAGCGCCTGCTGCGGGCATACCAGGCTGATCCGAAACGCTGGCAACAGGTGGCCGCCAACATTCGCGGGGTTTCCGAAGAAACCACGACCGGAGTGAGCCGCTTGTATCAATTGGAGCGTGAGGGAAATTTGCTGTTTCCCGCCATTAATGTCAATGACTCGGTAACCAAGTCCAAGTTCGACAACCTTTACGGTTGCCGAGAGTCCCTGAGTGACGGCATCAAGCGGGCCACCGACGTCATGCTGGCCGGGAAAAAGGCTCTGGTGATGGGTTTTGGAGATGTCGGCAAGGGAAGCGCTCAATCCCTGAAGGCATACGGCGCGCGTGTTTTTGTGTCGGAAATCGATCCCATCTGCGCCCTGCAGGCCGCCATGGAAGGGTATCCCGTCGTGCGTACCGATGACGTAGTGGCCGATATGGATATATTCGTGACCGCCACGGGCAACTTCAAGGTCCTGACCGGAGCACACATGGAGCAAATGAAAGACGGTGCCATCGTCTGCAACATCGGCCACTTTGATAACGAGATCGAGATGGATTACCTGGAGAAGAGTCCCCAGTGCCGTCGTCGCAACATCAAACCCCAGGTCGATCAATGGACTCTTGTTTCGGGCCGTTCAATCATCGTTCTGGCCGAAGGCCGATTGGTTAACCTGGGTTGTGCCACCGGGCACCCCAGCTTCGTGATGAGCTCGAGTTTCACCAACCAGGTCCTGGCCCAGATCAAGCTGGCCGGTGAGAATCACGATAAAAAGGTGTACGTACTGCCCAAGTACCTGGATGAAGAAGTGGCGCGACTGCATCTGGAAAGGCTGGGTGCGCAGCTCACCCGCTTGACACCTGAACAGGCGGAATACCTTGGCGTGGACGTGAACGGACCGTACAAATCGGACCACTACCGTTATTAACCTGCATTTCTCACAACGATCTGCTGCAATGGCGGATATGGCCGCATTGACGGCGTTATGCTCGGTCATTCTTCTCAGCCATAG
>DSBM01000049.1 GCA_011049425.1 Candidatus Aminicenantes bacterium | reverse complement strand
GATACAATATCAGGGTGCCTGAGCCGGAAGTCTTCGTTCTTTTAAAGTTATTGATACTACCGCGCAGAAAAGATAATGCAAAGCGCATGAAAGACGCTTACACAGCTCGAACTCTGGGCGAATTTCTCCTAAAAAGAATTGATAGGAGAGTATTTATGCAAACCTTGTTTAATGAACTGCCGAAAGGATGGCAAAAGAAGATACGGAGTGTTTCCAAGAATCACTTCCCAGCTTTACTTGATATTGTAAAATTTCGACCGTACTGATAGAATTCAACTCGTTTCCTCCTGCCACTAGTAGCCCCTCTATGCTTGCCATTATTTCAACAGGAAAGAAGAAGTTGAGGGAGTAAACACAGTTCCCAGTTGCTAAAACTGATAGAGACATAAATCCGAAGCACGAAATCCGAAATCCCAAACAAATTTAAATAACTCAAATCCAAATGTCCCAAACAAAAAAAACGCCCGAGTCATTCAGATAGCCTGTCATTCGAGATACTTGTCATTAACTCGCTGCGCTCGCGTCTTTATTAAACGGTCTTCTTATCCAGCAGGCGCTTAGTTTCTGACCAGGCAGTTTGTTCGGAAAACAAGCAGAATCGGGGTCTTTCATGCAATTCCGCGCAGACCACTACCTGGGAACACCCGGCTACTGGATGCTTATTCGAACAAGCTTGACGTTTGGCGAGGAGATCGGCAAAGAGCCGGCGATTTTTTTCCTTTGGGCCTGGAGAAGAATTCAGGTAGTCGGGTCGGGATTGGCGGGATCCCGGGAATCGGGGCGGGGTTCGTCCACCCGCCAGACATGGGTACGGATGTAGTGGCGCAGCTCGATCTGCAGGGACATGTAGAGCAATTTGTCCTTCGTTGAAAGGGATTTCAGGTCGAAATCCCGGTGTCCGTCGAAGCGGGGGTCCCTTACCGGTTTGTCACCCATTTTCCATTTTCTCTTTAATGCTCAGGATGGCGTCGAAAAGAAAATTTCCCATGGCCGTTCCTGCATAGAGAATACCCCGGAGAAGCGCCGTTTTCACGCAGGGTGGAATCAGGATTTCTTCATGCGGCGTTTGCGGTGGTGGGTGACGGCGCGGCGGTGGGCCTCGTCGCGCACGTTCTGCAACAGGAAGCGCACCGGCGACCCCTCGGGGAAAACGGTAGTGACCCCGTTTTCACAAAACACCCGCTCCTCGGATTTGGCCAGGCTGATCAGGTCCGCCCGGAACCCCAGGCGGGCTTTGACATCCATGGCCGCCCGCAGCTGGTCGCTCCCGCCGTCGATCAGCAAAAGATCGGGATCCGGGGGATCTTTGCGGCCGAAACGCCGCTCCATGACCTCGCGGATGGCATGGGTGTCGCCGGCCGGGGCGCTGCGGATCAGATAATTGCGGTACTCAGAAGTAATCGGACGGCCGTTCTCGAACACGACAACAGATCCCACCCGCTCTCTGCCGGAGAAATGGGAGATATCCACGCCTTCGATGCGCAACGGCAGATGATTCAGCCCGAGTTGCTCCCGCAATTCCGCGGCCACCCGCTCAAAACCTTCACGATTGACATAGAGCCCCAGATTGCGACGCGCCAGGTCCATCATGTGGCGACGGGGTCCGCGCCGGGGGAGATGAATGCGAATTTTATGTCCCGCCAACCGGGCAAATATCCCTTCCAGATCCTGCACATGCGCCGGCAGCGGATCCACTTCCAAGGCTGAGGGCAGGTTGGCCTTGCGGTAGAAAGTCACCAGGAATTCTTCCATTGCAGCGGCGGGGTTGCCCGCCAGCGAAGTAAAAGTAAAAAAATCCCGTGAAACAGCGTGGCCGGCTTCCACCGCGAAACGCATCACCGCCGCTTCCTCTCCCGACAGGTGAAGCGCCACCACGTCATACGCATGCCTGGATCGGGCCGCCACCACGGAACGCGAGGGAAAATCACGCAATACCCGCAGGCTCTCTTTCAGATGCTGCGCCTGCTCAAAACCGAGGTTGCCGGCGTGTTCCCGCATGGCCGCTTCCAGGCGTTTTTCCACTCCCGCCCTCTCTCCACGAAGGAATGCCACCGCTGCATTTGCCCGGCGAAGATAGTCGTCCCGTTGTTCGGGAAAAACGCATGGAGCGGAACAGCGCTGGATATGGTAATAGAGACAGGGAACTTTACGCCGAAACACCGCGTCTTTGCAATTGCGCAGAAGGAACACACGCATGATCAGGTCGATCATGGCCCGCGCCTTGCCGGCATCCGCCAGATGGGGTGTCGCGAAACTCCGCTCCCGGGGATTGCGGGAAAAATATACCCCGGGGAACTCTTCCCCCATGGTGATTTCAACCACCGGATACGATTTGTCATCCTTAAGGCGAACATTGAAGGGAGGACGATAATGATGGATGAAATTGTATTCCAGTTGCAGGGCTTCAGCGGGATTGTCCGTCAAAACGAAGTCCACCGCCTGGCTGCGTTCCAGCAAGCGACGGACTACGGGCGAAGGCGAAGACAGAAAGTACTGGAACAGGCGCTGTTTCAGGTTGGCGGCTTTGCCGATATAAAGGATTTTGCCGGAGGCGGTGCGAAACAGGTAAATGCCCGGTTCAGCCGGCGGGTTCAGGTCGCTTTTCTTCAGCACCTTCAGCTGCTTTTAACTTTCCGTCTATCGCTTTCATCAGTTTGACCGCTTTTCGGGCACACTTGGACTTGGGATAACTGTTGGTTACCTTCTGAAAGAAAGACAGGGCGTTCTTCCAATCCCGCGTGGCCATGTAGGCCTTGCCCGTATAAAAAAATAGCCGGTCATTCAGACTGAAATCGGGAAATTCGTCAATGACGTATTTGAAACGCTGGACGGCGCCCCTGTAGGCACCGTACTTGTAATTGTAGTAGCCGATGCGGTAGTTGTGCATTGCCAGGTTGTCGCGACATTCGGCAATGCGCTTTTCCGCATCCCGGGCTTCACGCGTGCCGGGATAGAGTTCCAGCAACTCCTGGAAGGCCTTGATGGCCGCCTTGGTATTGGTCTGATCCCGCTCCGGTTTGCGCATGCGTTCGAAATAGCACTCACCCACCTGAAACTTGGCATAGGCGGCATCCGGGGAATTGGGATAGAGGTTGACATACTCCTGATACTCACTGGCCGCCACCACCAGAGATGCGGCGTCCCCCTGCTTGAAATAAGCATCCGCGACGCCGACCTTGGCCCGACGCGCATAGATACTGTCCGGATGCAATTGCATCACTTCCTTAAACAACATGCGGGCTCGTTCCGGATTCTTGCGGATCAGTTCGCGCGCTTTTTCGTAGATCACCTTGGCGGACCCTCTTTCCGAGGGAGTCAATTCCAGCTTGGACTGGGATGATTTGCAGGCGCTCATACCAAACATCAGAATTATGGGCAGGATCCAGGCAATTCGTTTCATCAGGCATCTCCATTAAAAACACTGCATACTTGCTTAACCACGGCATGAATATCCCCGGCGTTGTACAAGGCGGTCCCCATCACCAGTATATCCGCACCGGCGGCACGGAGTTGAGCAGCCATGGACGGGTTGATTCCGCCGTCGACCTGAATACAGCATGTCAACCGTCTTTTGCGGATCTCGGATTTGAGATCTCGAATTCGGCCCAGGCTTTCAGGAATAAACGACTGGCCGCCATATCCAGGAAACACGCTCATGACCAGTACGTAATCGAGTAAGGGCAACCAGGGAAAAACTTTCTCTACCGGTGTATCCGGATTGATCACCAGCCCCGGCCCGGCACCGGCGGCGCGGATTTCTCTTAACAATCCAGAGGGATCCGGAACAACTTCCAGGTGGATGGATATCCAGTCACTGCCCGCTTCCAAAAAGCGTGGAACCCAGCGCTGGGGATTGGACACCATCAGATGGGAATCAAAACGGAAATCAAAGCGGCTGCGGATGGCAGCGATGGTGGCGGGACCGAAAGAGATGTTGTCCACGAAATGGCCGTCCATGACATCCAGGTGAATCCAGTCGATCCCGGCTTTCGAGAAAACATCCAGGCGCTCGGCGAGCTCAAAATAGCGGGTGGAAAGGATCGATGGGAATAACGGGTTCATTGACTCACCTGGATACCGATCAAGTTACGCCGACTGATGCGGTATCCCGGAGCGGGGAACTGTTTGATCACCACGCCGGGACGCAAACCTGGATAGGGAACTTCCGTTATGTTGTTGATCTTGAGGCCGTTGTTCTCAAAAAAAGCCAGCACCCGGGGGGCATTTTTTCCAATCAAGTCCGGCATGATAAAGGCGATATCCGCCGCGCCCTTGCTGACCAACAGGTCCACTGAGGTGCCAGCGGGCACTTTCGCCCCCGCGGGTACGGACTGGCTGATCACCAGATCCACCGGTGCGGTGGGCGAGTCGATATATGAGATCAGGCGGCGTTTCAAATCCGACTTCTCGAGCAAGTCGTCCACGGTTTTCAGGTCATGGCCCGTCAGATCGGGTACGAGTACTTCCACCAGTTCAGAGGTCACGAATACCTTGACAAAAGAGCCTTCTTTTACTTTCACTCCGGGAGACGGGAATTGATCAATCACGGTTTCAGGCGCATAGTGACGATCAAAATTTCCGGCAATGCACTTTAGTTTCACGCCGCTCTGTTTTGCCTTCGCGCGTGCCTGGGTCAAAGTGTTTCCTTTGAAATCCGGGGCCTGAACCTCTTCTCCCTTGATCAGCATACTCATGGTCAAAAAAACCGCGGCGGCGAATATCAAAAGGTAGGAAACGGCATACGCCGCCACTTTGAGAACCGCCAACAACTTGCTTTTCATCCCATTATCACTCTATCATACCCCCGGTGGGAATGCAACCGGATCGCCAGTACTATCGGCACCCGCCGGTTGTCACGAGAAGCGTTTTAGAGTATATTGCCAAATACAGGTGCGGACCGTTCCGCCACCGGTGATTCCCATGATCAAGCGATTCTTTGAGCTACAGGAAAAAATCCTCGGCTACTACGAGGATGCCAATCTGGAATTGCTCAAAAAAGCCTATTCGTTTGCAGCCAACGCCCACATGAACCAGATGCGGGCCACCAACGAACCCTATATCATCCATCCCCTGGCCGTAGCTGCGACTTTGGCGGACATGCACCTGGACGAAATTTCCATAGCCGCCGGGCTGTTGCACGACATCGTGGAAGACACGGAATACAACATTGAAGAGATCCGTCACCAATTCGGCCAGGAGGTCAGCGATATTGTCTGGGGCGTAACCAAAATATCAAAAATATCGGAAATCGATAAAGAGGACGCCCAGGCTGAGACCCTGAAAAAAATGATCGTGGCCATGACCCAGGATGTCCGGGTCATCCTGATCAAACTCGCTGATCGCCTGCACAATATCCGTACCCTGGACGTGCTGCCGCCGGAAAAACAGCAGCGCATCGCCCGCGAAACCCTGGACATCTATGCCCCCATCGCCTATCGCCTGGGCATGGGAAAGATCAAGGACGAACTGGAAAACGTCTCGTTTCGATATGCTTTCCCCGATGATTACCAGCGCATTCACGAGCAAGTGGAACAAAAACGCGTGGCTGCCATTGCCCGTCTGAGCAGCGTGCGCGATGACATTCAGCGCATGCTGAAACGATTGGCAATCAACGGAGATATCGAATACCGCATCAAACGCGAAGTATCCATCTATCGCAAACTGGTTCGCCAGGATATCAGTATCGATCGTGTATACGACCTGGTGGCCCTGCGGGTGATTACCGCTTCGGTAGAAAACTGTTACGCGCTCATGGGGGAGATTCATCAGGCATGGCAACACATCCCGGGCCGCTGGCGGGATTTCATCACCAACCCCAAACCCAACGGATACCAATCGATCCACACCACCGTCCTCACTCCGGATGGTTTCAAATTTGAAATCCAGATCCGCACCCGTGAAATGCATAAAGTGGCGGATGAAGGCATTGCCGCCCATTGGAAATACAAGCAGGGAATTGCCTTCCTGGACAGCGATCAACGTTTGCAATGGTTCAGGGACATGATTGAAAACCACCGCCACAACCCCGATCCCCGCGAATTCATCACCCTGATCAAAAAAGATTTGAAACCCAATGAAATTTACGTATTTACACCCAAAGGCAAAGTAATCAACCTGCCCGCCGGCGCCACCGCAGTGGACTTCGCCTATGCCATCCACACGGAAATCGGCCACCGTTGCCGCGGCGCCATTGTCAACGAACACCTGGTGCCGTTGCGGACGGAGTTGCGCTCCGGAGACGTGGTCGAGATTCTCACGGGCAACGCCGCGTCCCCCAGTGTGGACTGGCTGAAATTCGTGGTCAGCAATCGTGCCCGGCGCAAGATTGCCGCCTTTGTACAGAAACGGGAACTCGGCGTTTTCGAAGAGAAGGGCCGCAAAATCTGGGCCCGATCCCTGCGCGAATACCGGCGAAAACACAAGTTGAAGCTATCCGAAAGCGAAATACGGGAAAGAATCGCACGCTTGAACTACCCCGATCCGGAGAGCCTGTACCGCGACCTGGGCTCGGGGCGACGCGTACTGGACCAGAGAGCCCTGCGCGCAATATTTCCGGAGCTCAGAACCAAGCCGCCGGAAGCAGCCGTACAAAAAAAGGTGCCACAGTCCTCGCCGGCCTATCGCCTTGTCAACGTGGAAGGCTTCCAGAATATCGAGATATCTTTCGCACGTTGCTGCCGGCCCATCAAGGGTGAGGACATTCTGGGGTACATGACCCAGAAACGTGGGCTGGTGGTTCATCGCCGTGATTGTCCCAATCTCAGGAACACAATCCCGGAGCGTTTAAAGCAGGTAGACTGGAATGAAAACCGTGAACACTGGTACCCGGTGAGATATGACCTGCTGGTACAAAACAAACCTGGGTTGTTGAGCTCCATCTCCCAGATTACCGCCCAGGCGAACAGCAACATCGGGCGCCTGGAGTCAGAGACATTAAGCCAGGGGTTGAGTCGTATCCGCATTACTTTTGAAGTCAGGGACATTGACCAATTGAGAAAGATTGCCAAAAAATTTCAAAAAACCCGCGGCGTCTTTTCCGTAACCCGCAAACGACCTGCAGAAAAATAGGGGTCTGTTGGGTTTTGTGTGAATTGCAAAGCTAGCCCGTATTTCTCACAACGATCTGCTGCAATGGCGGATATGGCCGTGGAGATAATTACCCTCACGCCCTCTCAGCAATCATAAATGTGGACTTACCCACTCTGAATGGAAGAGAACCAAAGATTAAATCGTTGGCATATCACTCTCTTCTATAGGTAATCCAGCAATTTCTGAATTTTTGAGATATTTGATTTGTATATCATATTTATTCTTGAAAATATTCAAAGGGAGGAGATATGACTTTGCAAAAATTTTCACTACGTATGCTGGTTCTATGCCTTGGTTTGTGTTCTCTTATGGGCGTTGCCTCGGCCGACGTGAAACCGGATTTTTCGATAGAGGCCTTTATTTACAATGCCGGCGGTGATATTTTCACCGTCCGTGTTCGCAACAACAATCCCGGCGCTCAATACGAAGGCAACGTAACTTTCGGCATCTGGTTAAACAACACCCTGGTGACATCAAGCCGCACCAAATACCTCTATTTTAATGACAATGACGCCTTTGACGTCATGCTCTTTCAAAGCACGGAATTTATCAACCAAGTCAATCTGAGCGGAAACGTCTCGGTTAAGGTCAAGGTCGATTACCACAACAATGTCCTGGAAACCAACGAGAACAACAACACCAAGACCCAGACTTTCATTTTCAACCCCACCGCCACCGCGGTTGCCGACCTGGCAGTGACTTCCATTTACAAAGTAGGTGCAGACCAGGTCAAGTACACCGTAAAAAACGCTCACTCCCAGAATCCTTTCAGTGGCATGATGAAGATCAATTGGTCCGTTAATGAAGGCGCGGGTCATTTTTGGATGACCTCGCTTTCCAACTTGCAGCCAGGACACAGCAAAGACTTTGCCATTCCCTACACCCTCCAGCCCGGTCGCAACGGCATCCAGATCAAAGTGGACCCCGGCAACCAGATCGCTGAAACCAACGAGAGCAACAACTCCAAGCTGGTCTATCTCTATCCTTCAATCGCCGAAATCGAACTGATGAAGTACGCCCGCCTGGGCTATCAATCCAGTAAACGCATTATCAACCAGAACACCAATCCCGCTTTAATCACTCCCGATACCATCGGGCCGGTAACCAGCGCCGTTAACCGCAAGATGCATATCGAGGTCAGACTGCGGGGATTGGGAAGCGAAAACGTAAACTCCTATGTCATCACGGTGTTTTGCTATGTGCCCGCATCCACACTCAGAACCTATATGCCTGTTGGTTTCTCAAACGGGCCCGTCAACGGGGAAATCAAAAAACAGGACATCACCATCTGGGTACCCAAATCAGCTGCCAGCGGCAACCAGAGCGGCAAATTGAAAATCGAACTAAAATACCTTGGGAAAACCAAAAACTGGGAATTTCCCATCCAGTTCAGCGGCTTTTAACCCCGACTGAAAATAGGTAACAGCAGCATGAGGTGCGGGCTATATTCCCTCACCCACGAGTGATTCACCCCTGAATGCGTCGCTTTCAGTCTTTTTTTTCTGCTATAATGGCAATTTTTCGGAGCCATCGAATGCGACGTGAAAATGGCCGAGGCGCCTGGCAATCCTGTTGTAACCTGGCCGGCTTGACCGTTCTACTGCTGACCCTGATCTTTGGCAAAGCCGGCTTGCCCCTGATCCTGTTGATTTTTGCAGTTTTGATAGCAATGGAACACCTGTTCCGTTTCAGATGCACCGCAAAAATCACTTTGTACTGGTTTTTTTTGTTTTCACCCCTGCTGCTGATTCAATATGCGTCCATTCCCGATTTCAGATTGCGGATCATCACCTTTGTCATGTTGGCATACATTGTCGGCTACAGTGCCCAGGGGGGGAACAGAAAATTCGCGGGTTTCCTTGACCGCGCCGGTCCGGGGAAAATCTACCTTGTGGCCCTGCTGATTTTCGCTCTGGCCGCCTGCCTGTTGTATGTAAACGGAGTGCACTTGTCGGGCGATGAACCGCATTATCTGATGATCACCCAGAGTCTGGTAAAAGACCGGGATTTTGATCTGAAAAACAATGTAGAACAGAAAACATATTTTCAATTCCTGCCTGTGGAGATGCCGCCCCACCTCAAGCAACGGCAAGACCGATACCTCTCTTTTCACATGCCGGGACTGTCCCTGCTTCTGGTACCGTTCTACCTGCTGTTTGACCTGCTGGGCGGACTTGTACCTTCGCCACTCTTTTTTCGCCTGACAGCTGCCGTAATGAGCGCATTCTCTGCTTTGGCCCTTTTTTATTTTCTGAAACTGCAGTTTCCCGAGCGAAAGATCGGCGCGTATTGGCTGTTTTTCGTGATTACCTTTCCACTGCTGTTTCATGCGGTTCACCTGTATCCGGAGATCCCTGCGGCCGGTTTGTTAATCGGGGCTTACCTCCTGGTTTTTGGCCCCAGAAAGCGGTATCTGGCAGCCGGATTGTGCCTGGCCATGATTCTGTGGCTGCATGTCAAGTATTACCCTGCCGTGTTGGTCTTTGGTCTGATTGTAGTGGTCCGTCTTTTGCGAAATCGGGATTTGAAACGACTTTTCCGCTTCTGCGTTTTGCCAGTCGCCTCGCTATTGCTTTTATTGCTATATTCTAAAACCCTTTACGGCACATTTTCTCCCGGCGGAATTTTCCCTGCGGCAAATTATTTTGCCATACCCCACGAATTTCGCCTGCGGGCATTGGTGGGGTATTTTTTTGATCAGCGGGATGGCTTGCTTTTTTACGCCCCCCTGTTCTTTCTGACATTTTTCAGCTTCAGGAAACGCATCCGCCATCAGGGGGTTCTGCTGGGGGTGGCCCTGTCTTATCTTTTGGCCCATGCATTTACCACAGTCCGCGGGGCCCACGCGCCGGCGGGGCGGCCGCTGATATTCGTCATCTGGGTGTTGATCGCCCTGGTTTTGAACACATGGTTTTACCGGCGGGAACAGGGAGGCGGTTATATGGCCCGGTTCCTGGCAGGCTTTTCACTGTTTGTCCTGATCCGGCTGCTGCTCTTTCCCCAGTTCGTATATCAGCCGGTTTACGCCCACTCCTCGCAGCCATCGTCTTCTCTGCTGACTTTCCTGGGCAGTGATTCCCTGGATCTTTCCCGCCTCTTTCCTTCATATTTAAACGTCGAAAAACCGCTACGGCCAGCCAATTTCGCTTGGCTGATTTTGGTGACCCTACCCATTCTTATCTATTATCTGGCACCGCCGAGAATGCACCCTTCCCGAAACAGGCAGCGTGCAGCTTCCTTTTTTGTGTTTTTATTTCTGGTGGGTTTGTTTTGCCTGTTGCCGCGCGTCCACCTGGGGAAACACTATCTGGATAAAGATAAGGGAATCGCTTTTTTCAATAACTCCCGGGATTTGACTTACATGCCGGAACATGATGTATACAGAGCCAGAATCGGCAACCGATATCACTTGTACCTCTCTTTTGTTCGTTCTGCGCGGCTCACGTTTCAAGTGATTAACCACGCTGATGCCGACATGATGGTTCGAAACAAAACAAAATTGTTGTTTCATTCGGGCAAGGAACACACCAGTAAAAAGCAAATCAATGCGGAAAAACTGATTCCCATCTATCTAAACAAACGCAAATTGTATCCGCTTGAAATAAAGGCCTTGGGCAAATCCAGCCATTTTTTCCTCTTTTTCCGCATCGAGGAAACGCCCTGATCGCTCATGTGCCTACTTTTTCAAACCAGAAACACCTCTTCCGCTGGATCGGCAATCACCGCGGTCAACCCGGCTCAGAATCTTTGGGCGCCGGCCCCCCGGACCGCGCCAAAGAGTTTCAACGTGTCTTTCCAGGGATATCGATTCATAAACATGCTGACACTTGAACGCAGCTTTCCCTGCTTGTTGAGCCCCAAGGCCTCACGCCACAGGTTGGCCTGCGAATCAGGATTGAAATCCTCCTGTTCGCTGTAGCCGGCAGTGAGAAAACCCTCCAGGTATTTCAGATTGAGGGGAAGCGCGGTTGGAATCGCACGGCGGTTGCCCTTCACCGCGGCAAAAGTCAGGTCGCCGAACTGCTCGACCATGATGTTGAGCCTGGTGTTGCTGGCCGGACTGTACTCGATATCAGCCTTCTTGTTGGCAAAAAAGATGTTGTCTTCGATACGCAGCCATTCCCCGGGATTGAACCGGGTATGATCGATGCCGGCCAGGATGCTGCCACCGATGATGTTGTGATGAATGGCATAGGAGCATTTGGTCATGACGCGGATGCCATAGCCCATGTCCCGCATGTCCTTGAGCCGGCTCCAGGTAAACAAAATCGTGTTGTACGCGATTTCGACATTACCGCAGCTGACGCTTTTTCCCGGACCGCCTCTGGAGGCGCACGTGCCGTAGATTTCTACCGCCGCCATGCGATTGCCGACAAACACGTTGTTGAGGATGCGAAACGTTCCGCCGCGGACTCCACCCTGAATGGCAAAGCCGGCGCCGTTCACAAAAACACAGTTCCGGATGATCAGGTCACCCCCCTGGGCTGAGCTGGCGACCTGGATGATGGGTTCCTCAACCGTACTGTTGCCGGTTCTGGGACGTTCCGTGGAACGCAGCATGCGCCCGGTTTCCACGCCCTCCACCAGGCCCTCATTCACGCTGTAGGCGTTGCGCATTCCCATGTTGAAAACAATACCGTCGATTTGCGTACCGTCAATGGTCCGAGTGAACTTGAGCATGGCTTTCCTGGCCTTGCCCCCGGCGGCGTTGTCGGGCTGAAACAGTGTCGGCGTCGCGATAACGGAACGTTTCTCAAACGCTTCATCGTAACTGCCGATCAACTGGAGCGGCTTGTCGCTTTCCAGGTAACCGATGCCGAACGTTCCCTGGTAATGTCCTCCGGATATGCGGATGGCTTCCCCGGGCTTGACCAGCGTGATAGCCCGGTCGATCTCTTTGACCGGGTTTTCGCGGCTGCCGTCATTCTGATTGCTTCCCCTTGAGACTGAGACATAGATATCCGCATTAAGAGATCCCATGCAGATAATCAGAAACATCGCCAAAACAGCGGTAACCAGCTTGATTTTCATTTTCACCTCTTGATCAGCCAGGAAAATACGACAACCAAAACCCAAAAGCAAGCCCTTATTTTTCAGCTTGCCGGCTACGCGCGAAATCGTGTTGGGAAACCAAATGCATGCCGGGAACGGCTTCAATCGCTGGCGTGGTGGAGCCGCATTCCGCGGTTGGCCAACCAAGCCGATAACACCAGGTACAGCATCGCAGCATTGCATATATGCCACAAAAAGTGGACGCCCAAGGGACAACGGGGACACACGGCGTTGTCGAGCGTGCGGAAAATCAGCGAGGCCAGGAACAATCCCGCCGCAACAGCCATCATAAAGCGCTTTTTTTTGCGGGTCAAGGCGTGATAAATTCCCAATGCCAAAAGAACCAGCAGAGATGGGACGTAACCCAGGGAACCGTTCAGGGTGTAAGAGAAACCGCCGACAAAAACCGAAGCCATGAAATACGCCAGCAGAATACCGGTCGTGGCGGAAAAATTAAGGCCGATCACTTCGCGGCTGTACAGCCAGACAAAAGTCAATTGGAAGAGCAGGATGGGCACAACGTCCGCCAGCTCCGCCCAGCGGGTGGCGAAGGTGTGAAACAGAAAGCTGCCGATACCGATGGCACACAACAACCCCACCAATAGCCCCGCCGCAGGCGATACGGCACGCAGTTGCCTGGCGCGGTACCAGGCCAGCCACGCGGCCAATAGAAAAAAGACGTTGGTCAACGCGTTTACCGGCTCCGCCCAGAAACCGGGACCCAACCGCTCGCAATAAAGATCAATCGGCGTAAACATCAACCTTCTTCTCCTTATTCGTGATCTCCGGGTTTATACCTCAAACCGCCCATCACTTCCAGCCCGACAGCCACGATTCAGGAAGAATCTTGACAATTACGGCGGCGGGTGTGGAGCAACCTGTCCCTTTGGGAGTAGACGCAGCCACAATAGTTCTGGTGTTGAATGCCAAGCTCTCGGGCCAGCCTGTTGGCGTGATTCCAACCGTCTTTGCTCTTGAAGTTTTCCGGCAGGAAAGCAATGCCGAATTCCCTGGAGAGGGCCTCGCCCTCGGTGTTGATCTGTCGGGTCACTTTGTAGGGGCTGATGGAAAGGGTGGAAGCCACGATTGAAAACTCTTTTTCCCTTGCCCTCTCGAAGGTGCGCCTCAGGCGCTGGCGAAAGCAGCTGCCGCAACGTTTCCCCCTTTCAGGCTCATTGCGAAATGGAAACATCTCTCTCACCCAGGCTTTCATATCCCACTCGCCCTCCAGCAGCGGCCAGTCTTCGCTTCGCGCCAGGAGGCGAACCTCTTCCAGGCGGAAAATGTATTCCTTTTCAGGGTGAACGTTGGGGTTAAAGAAAAACCCGGTGACATCGTATTGGTTCCGCAGTTTTCGCACCACCCAGGCGGCGCAGGGACCGCAACAGACATGCAGCAACAGGCGCGGACGGATCATCAGCGCTCCGCTACCCCGATCTTTCCGGACCGCTGCAGCTCGTACATGAGGATACAGGCGCTCACACCGGCGTTAAGCGAATCCACAAGGCCGGACTGGGGAATGTGCACAACCGGGTGCTGAAAGAACCAGCGGTGGTCGATACCGCGGCCTTCATGGCCCACCACCACCAGGCAGGGAATGCGCATTTCCCCCGGCGATAGTCCCCTTTCAGCCGGAGGCGCGGCCGCGGTCAGGTACACGTTGAAATGGCTGGCTTGCTTCAAAGAGAAAAGCTCATCCAAACCCGGAAGTATTTGGAATGGCACGTCCAGAAGAGAAGTCTGGGCGGCACGCATAAAGCGCGGGTTCCAGGGACGCACCGTGTCACCCGCCAACACCATGCCATCCAGACCGAAAGCGGCGGCGCAACGAAACGCGGTTCCGGCATTGGCCGGATCCTGAACCCGGTCAAGCACCACTACCACTTCCGCCCTCTCCAGGTTCAAGCCGGGCTTTGGCGGCGGTATCACCGCGATCAGGTCCGGGGCGTCGCGCAGGCGTGAAAGTCGGTCCAGTACCGGCCGGTCTGTCAGCCAAATATTTTCCGCCGCCGCGTTGAGCGCCAATTGCCTGTGGCGATGATGCGCCACCAGCAGGCGTAGTGGTTCCCTCCTTGCCAGCAGGTCGCGCACGAGCCTGTCTCCTTCGTACACGTACAGTCCGTCCAGTTCAGCCGCCAGAGCGCGTACACGGGGATTCGATCTTGAGGCAATCTCATGAATCATGGCGTATCTCCCGAACCATCCGGATCGGCCAGCACCACCCGGACCCTCACGAGGTCTTCGAGGCGTTGCTTTTGCGGATCCAGACTGCGGTAAATCCGGGCAAAACGAGCGGCGCCATCACCCCGGGAGCCAACCTGGACCTCGACTAGATCGGCGCCTAAAGTTACCTGGTCTCCGGCCTCAAGCAGGGGCTCAACCAGGGCAACCGCGTTGCCCGGGTCATCCACAAAGATCCGGTACACCATCGCTTCCAGGCTGCGGCTCAGCCCCCTGCTAGCCGCGGGCGGAACCTGGGCCCGTATCCAGGGAAAATGGCTGTCCCACAACAATTTATCCAATATGGTTTCAGCGCTCCAGCACGCATCCAGAAAGACTTCAACCACCTCTTCCAGTCCGGTGGCCAATACCGGCAATGGGGGCAAGGCAACCATCTTCATGCGCGGATGAAACCCGGATGTACTGCGGAAACGCATGCCCGTGCGCCGGATCAACCGCTCCATGAGTTGGTTCAGGGTCAACTGAGACAGATAGCGGTATTTCTCCTGTTTGGCGTAGAACAGCCGCACCGGGCGAAACACCGGCTGCGGCAAACTCTCCGGTTCAGGAACGGCGGCGGTGCAGGAATCCTGCCGATACGCGGGCATGGGATGGTAACAGCCTCGACAGTCCGCGCAATCCCGTTCCCGGCAGGAAGGCGAAGGCTCAGCGACCATGGCCCGCCGGTATTCGGCAAGCAGGTGCTCCGGCCGGAAATCCACCTGGATGTGCTCCCATGGCAACGGCTGCGATACGGGGATATCCTCCAGGAAAATCTCCAGGCCGAGGTCCCGGATATGCCGCTCCCAGGTTGCGGCATTGAAATGACCCGCCCAGGCCGAATAGCGCTCACCGTCCCGGTATACTCTGAGCAGCAGTTCGCCCACCCGCGCATCCCCCCGAGACAGAATGGTTTCAACCTCACCCAGGCGTGGATCGGAAAAGTCCATCACCAGGTTTCGATACCGCTTCAAGCGTTGCTTCAGGCGTTGAATGCGTTGCAGGAGTACATGGGCCGATTCCCGGCGCGTCCATTGCAATGGGGTATGGGGTTTGGGAACAAAGGCGGAAAAAGATACGTGCAGGCGCACGTGGCGACCGCGGCAACGCTGCAGGATCGCTTCCACAAGGTCGGCCGCGGCATCTATGTCGGCTTCCGTCTCGGTGGGCAGACCGATCATGAAGTAGAGCTTGAGTTTCCGCCATCCCAGGTCCAGGGCCGAATCCACCGCGGCCATGATTTCCGCATCCGTAACGCTCTTGTTGATCACCCCGCGCAGCCGCTCCGATCCCGCTTCCGGAACGATCGTGATGCCGGTCCGGCGATAAGAGGCAATGGTCTGGAGCAATTCGCGGGAGAGGGTGGCCGGGCGCAGGGAAGGGACCGACATGAAAACCCCTTCCGGTACATGATTAACAATGTTGCGCAACAGGCTCTGCAGGTCGGCATAATCCCCCGCACTGAGAGAAGAGAGCGAAAAGGCCTCAAAGCCCGTACAACGCAGTGAGGAAGACAAATATTTCGCCAGCGTGGGAATCGCACGCTGGCGCCAGGGTGCGTAATAGGATCGGGCCTGGCAGAAACGGCAGGCCTGGGGACATCCGCGGGCGATCTCCACCTCCAGGCGGTCAAACACGGTGCGGCCCAGGGGAACAATCATCTTTTCTTCCGCCACCACCTCATCCAGGTTTTTCAAACAGCGTCGGGTGATTCCCCCATCTGAAGAAGCGGGAAGCATGAACCGTCCTTGTAACGTGGTTTCGGTCCGGGACGGCACGTATACGCCCGGAATCCGGCTCAGTCGTGCCAACAACGCGCTTTTCTTTTCGCCCGGACGGCGGGATTCCCGGAGTACATCCGTGATTTCAGGGAACAGGATTTCCCCGTCACCAACCGCAAAAATGTCTACAAATTCCCTCAGGGGCTCGGGATTAACCACTGAAATCCCGCCTGCCACGATCAAAGGATGGTGGCTGTCGCGATCACGGCTCTTTAGCGGCAAACGGGCGAGATCCAGCACGTGCAGCACCCCGGAAAAAGAAAATTCCGTCAACAGAGAAAACCCCACCACGTCAAAGTCCATCAGGTTGCGTTGTTGCTCAATTGAGAACAGGGGAATGTCCATCTCACCAAAAAGATGGGCGGATTCGGGTTCCGGCAGAAAGCAACGGGCCGCCACTACACCGTTGCGGGCATTCAGCAAGTGATAAAGAATTTTTATCCCCTGGTGACTCATGCCGATTTCATACGTATCCGGAAACACCAAACATATGTTGATATCGCCGGGAACAGGCTGCTTGCAAACCGCGTTGATCTCGAGTCCCATCCATGCCTGGGGGTTGCGCAGCCGGCGCAGAAGCAGTTGCCGGCGGTCAGCGTTCATGGAGATAGGGATTGATCTTCATACGAAATATCAGGGCCTCTCCGATCATGAACGAAAGCAGTGAAGAACCTCCATAAGAAACAAAAGGCAAAGGGATTCCCAGAACGGGAAAATAGCCGATGGCCATGAGTACGTTCACCAGGAATTGGAACAGGATCAGCCCGGTGAACAGGTAAACGAAATAGAACTGGGCATCTCCCGTGCCGCGATAACGCAACTGCCGGGTAAAGAAGAGAAAATACAAGAGCAACAGCAGGCTGATACCGAGAAAACCGAATTCCTCTCCCAATACAGACACAATGAAATCCGTATGGCGCGTGGGCAGGAACTCAAACTGGGACTGGGAGCCGCGCATGAAACCTTTGCCCGCCAATCCCCCGGAACCCACGGCAATGCGGGACTGAATGATCTGGTATCCACTGGACTGGCTGAATTTTTCCGGGTTCAGGAAAGAGATCACCCGGCTTTTCTGGTAGGGTTTGAGAACGGTGTGCCACACCATCACGGATCCGACGGAAATCAAGAGAATCAGTGTCAGAATCACATGCAAGCGTACCCGTTTGAGGATCAGGGCTCCGAGCAGAAGCGAGCAAAGCATAAAGGCCACTCCCATGTCCGGTTGCAACACGATGAGGACCACCGGCAAACCCAACATGGCCCCCAAGCGCAGGAACTCGCGATATCCGATCTCTTGAATCCGCGCCAGGTACCGTGCCATGATCAGGGCGAGGGGGATCTTGACGAATTCAGAAACCTGGATCGAGATGACGCCCAGGGGCAGCCAACTCCGAGTGCCCGCCACCACTCGTCCAGCCAGGAGCTGAATGATCAGCAAAACCATTAAAACCACGTAGGCGGGCAGGGCCAGGCGGAAAACCGTATCCGTTTTGGTGCGCATCACCATGAATCCCCCCGCCAGGGCCACCACGAGAAAAACGGCCTGGCGCAGGTGGTATGCCGTCGATGCCGAGCTGGAAGCACTGGCAATCAGCAGAATCCCTACCAGGCAGATCAGCAGCAACACAATCGCTGTAGTCTTATCGAAAAAACGCAATAAATCACTCATGCTTCAACAACCTGCGATAAACGCGCGCCGCCAGCGGCGCCGCGATTTCCCCGGCTTCTCCCCCATGTTCCACCAGGACAATGACTGCATAGCGCGGATCCGTTCGGGGCGCGAAAGAAGCAAACCAGGCATGGGGTCGAAACCGCTTCTGCTTGACCAGTTCATTGTAGCGGGGATTGTCTTTGCTGATTATCTGCTGAGTTCCCGTTTTTCCGCAAATGTCGAGACCCGGGACTCGGGCGGCTCTGCCGGTACCCTCTTCATTCACCGCGCAAAACATCCCCCTGATTACATTCTCAAAATATTCGGGCCGGATCGGAAGTTTGCGGAAGCGGGGTTCATAGCGGTACAACTCCTGGTCGCGACGCTCAATCCGGTCCAGCAAATGGAGCTGGGGACACCTCCCCCGCAGGGCGATTGTGCTGACCATCTGCAACACCTGCACCGGTGTTACCGTAACCCACCCTCCGCCGATGGCAACGGATATGGTTTCTCCGGGATACCAGGGGCTGCCCAGTTGACGGGTTTTCCAAAACCGCGTGGGCATGATACCGCTGATTTCGCCGGGAAGATCGATTCCGGTCTGATCGCCCAGCCCCATGGCTTTGGCATACTCGGCAATAACATCGATATCCATGCGTTTGCCGAGTTCGTAGAAATAGATGTTGCATGAACCCCGCAACGCCTCGGTAAGTGCAACTCGTCCATGCCCCCAGGAACGCCAGCAACGGAAATCACGATCATAGATACGCACGGTTCCGCTGCAATTGACTGTGGTCCTCGGTGTAATTAGTCCTTCCTCGAGCCCGGCCAGGGCCATGACCAGCTTAAACACGGATCCCGGAGAGTAACGACCGCGAATAAAGCGGTCCTGCAAAGGGTGAAGCGGATCATTCAAAAGTGATTCCCAGTTGGCCGGTTCCAGGATCCCCGTGAATGTTCCGGGGTCAAAGTCGGGGTGGCTCACCAGGGCCAGAATTCCGCCTGTCTCAAGGTCCGCCACGGCCAAAGCGCCCGTATGATTTTGGAATTCGCTTTCCACGAATTGTTGCAAGGGAAGATCAAGGGTCAACGAAATATTATCGCCGGGAACAGGTTCCTCTTCCTCTGCAATCCTGCGCACAATCCCCAGGTTGTCCCGTATGACCAGACGCGCGCCTTTGGTGCCTTTCAGTACAGGCTCATATTGCTTCTCCAAGCCACTCTTGCCGATCACATCACCCGCGTGATAGCCCTGACGGGTTTTTTCTTTTAATTCCGCTTCCGTAATTCCGGATACATATCCCAGCACATGAGCGGCGGTATTGCCCAGGGGATAATCCCGGCAGGGTTCCACGGATAGTTCAAATTCCGGCAGGGTGTCGGAACGGCTTTGCACAATCACCACTTGACGAAGATTCAGGTTGCGGCGGATGGGGACTGGAAAAGCCGCGGGATAACCACGATGGGCCTCCAGGCGTTTCTGAATCGCCGCCGGAGGTAAACCGGTCACTTGCGCAGCAAAGCGGATGCTGGCATCCAGGTTGTGGCTGTTTTCACGCACCAGAAACAGATTAAAATCCAGGCGGTTCCCCGCCAGAAGGCGATTATGACGATCACGGATCAAGCCACGGAGTGCCGGAGTGCGGATTTGGCGATAAATGTTCTGGCGGGCAAGTTCTCCATAACGGTCGTGTTGGATCACCTGGATATTCCAGAACACAAACAAGAGTCCGGAAAACAGAATCACCAGTCCGGCGGTGGCAATATGGTAAAAGCGCTCCATGTCCCGGCCGCTGAGTTGACGCTGGTCAATGTACATTCAACTCCCTTTTTACCATGGGTACGCTCAGGATCAGCACCCCCAACAATGCGGTCAGCAGCGGCTGGTAAAAAATCAACCCGGGCTCCACGGGAAAAGCGTAAATCCATTGCAGGAGCAAGCCGGCCACCAGGTTCGAAATAGCAAGCGAAAATGAAATCAGAAAAAACACAAAGTGCATGCGCGTCAAATCCAGAAACCGCGACACACGATTCACCAGGTAAGCAGAGAGTACCCGTGAGAAGCCGAACAAACCCACCATGCCCACGGAAAAAAAATCCGTCATCCAGCCCAGCAGGGTGGCCGTTACAATCGTGCGCACGGGTCCGGCGGTGACGGCCACATACACCAGAATGAGATACAGCAAGTCCGGGGTTGCAATCAAAACATGACGGTAACGATCCAGGGTAATCTGGGTCAGAAAAAGCAGGACGAATAAAACCGCTTTAATCTTGCGTTGCATGGGGAATGATTAATAATTTTTTTAGCGGCCGGGTCACGAAATACGGTTGCACCCGAACATGCTGCACCAATTGCGATTTTCGCACTTCAACAACCTCACCCAGGGGAAGACCGGAAGGATAGATGCCGTCGGTTCCCGAAGTCACGACTTCGTCTCCCACATGTACAGTGAGACTCTGCATCAAGTATTGGAAGTTGCACAATCGGCTGTTGTCACCGGTCACCAGTCCCTCCATGCGATCCCGTTCAATAGACGCCCCGACACCGCCTTGGGCACTGGTAATCAAGCGAACATGGGAAGCCAACAGGTGTACCGGGGCGATCACCCGGCCCACCAGATCGCCGTTTTCGTTGAGGACGATCATGCCGGAACGAACCCCCTGCATTGTGCCCCGGTCCACCAGGATGGTGTTAAAGGGGAAATTTGGATCCAGCAAAACCAGTTGAGCCGCCAGAAAACGCGGGGTTTCCCGGCGGGCCTGATCACGAAATCCAAGCACATCCAGACGTTGTCGCAGCCGGTAATTCTCATACTTCACTTTGGAGTGTGCTTTCTTTAGTTGCAAAAAACGCTGATACGTGTTGGTCACGAACACATAATGACGCAAGTTGCGGGAAACAAATGAGGAAACCTCCATGAAAGCCACTTCCACAGGGGTCACCACAAAGCCGACTACGCTCATCAACAAAGAGCGGTCGTTTTTCATGACAATCCGACTGGACATTAGCATCAGGTTCAAAAACAGGACCGCCACGAGAAAAACCACCGCCCGGTTTTCACCCTCTTCATGTTGCATGCGATTCCCTTTGCCCGGTCAGGGCTGATCCGCCTCGTCAGAACGTTTGACTGACTTTGCTCAGCAGGCCGATATTCTCCAGGATCTTGCCGGCACCCATCACCACCGCGGAGAGAGGATCATCCGCGATGAATACCGGGAGTTGCGTTTCCTCTTTCAAGCGTTTGTCCAGGTTGCGGAGCAAAGATCCGCCTCCAGACAAAATGATCCCCCGGTCGACAATGTCTGAAGACAGCTCCGGCGGGGTTTTTTCCAGGGTATTGCGCACGGCTTCCACGATGGTACGCACCACACTTTCCAGGGCTTCGCGGACTTCGTTGTCGTTGATGGTGATGGTCTTGGGTATACCATGGGAAATATCGCGCCCCTTGATCTCCATTTCCAGGCTTTCATCCAGGGGGTAGGCTGAGCCGATCTGGATCTTGATCTTTTCCGCGGTCCGCTCACCCAGCAGCAGATTGTATTTCTTTTTTATATAATTGATGATGGCCTCATCCATCTCATTGCTTGCCGTACGGATCGATTTTGATATTACGATTCCGGCCAGGGAAATAACCGCCACATCCGTGGTGCCGCCGCCGATATCCACGATCATGTTGCCCCCGGGTTCCGTTACGGGCAGATCCGCACCGATTGCCGAGGCCATGGCCTGTTCGATCAGAAAAACTTCACTCGCGCGGGCCCTGAGTGCTGCGTCCCGCACCGCACGGCGTTCCACCTGGGTGATTTCCGAGGGAATACCGATAACAATGCGTGGTTTCAGGAACTGGCTGCCTGTGCGGATTTTTTTAATGAAGTGTTCCAACATTTTTTCGGCGATTTCAAAATCCGCGATCACACCGTCCTTCATGGGACGGATGGCCACAATATGTTGAGGGGTTTTCCCCATCATGTCCTTGGCCATACTTCCCACGGCATGAATCTTGCCGGTGTTGCGATCAACAGCCACTATTGAGGGTTCCCGAGACACAATCCCCCGGCCCTTCACGTAAACAAGCGTATTGGCGGTCCCGAGATCGATGGCCAGGTCCGAACCGAAATAATTATAGAAGTTGGCAAAGATTCCCATGTGGATGACTCCTGAGGTTTGTCACAGCGGTTATGATGAGCAACGGTTTTGACACTATATACCCTCTTCAAATATCGTTACCTGCCGGGTTACCACGGTTTCGGTTTCCGAGGGCGAAACCAGGCGGAACTCAATGGTTTTCAAACCAATGGTCCGATATGTCATGGTATGGATGAATTTGCCGTCCATGTCGATTTTAACCGGTGCAGAATTGATAAACAGTTGAGAACTGCTTTCAGCCTCCCCCTTGATCAACACGATATTGCCGCCGACAGTCAAAGAAGTAATGGTAAGTTGGGGGGGACGGGTAACGCTTTTCCGGCCCAACAGAGACCCTTCCAATCGCACATGCCCCGTAGGAGTTGGAACGCCCTCCATTTTATTCTGCTGGGAAATTGCGGAAACATCCCAGAAAAAATCATCATATTCCTGGAATACCATTAACTCCACATTCAGCTGATTGCCTGGAATGAAACGTTCCATGAGGATCCCTTCTCGCAACATGGAAGGGAAAATGCGAAACACATAGCCGTCCGCGCCATCTACACGTTGCCAGGTGAAACGCACCACCGAATCATTGGGTTCCCGCAGCGGAATAACTGCCCTTCTGGGCTTGTAATTCTGCGGAGGCGGCAATAGATCGTCCATGCGGGAACGAGTCCCGCGGAAGCGGGTGAAGCGAGCGTGTTCAGGAACAGAAATCGTTTCGCCATCCACTTTCAAGCTGCCTTCACCCGAATATGCCCATAGCACAATCTCATCCAGAGAAACTTTGAGGCGGCCCCGCAGGGGCAACAGCAGAGACAAGGGTTTGTCGCCTGCCCCGACTTCCACCCGATCGTCACCGGAAGACAATGCCCAGTTGAAATCTCCATTGCGCAGCAACAGCCTGTTGTAAGGAAAACCGACTCGGATGGAGGATCCGGGAAGAGCCACAAACATGGCTCCGGAACAAAGAAATTCAAAAGCGGTCTGGGGGTCGGCAAACAACTCGAAATTCTGCGGCCAGTCCAGTGTGGATAAATCGGCTTCCCGAGTCATCTCCTTGTCGAAATAAACCTTCCCCCGCTGAGGGGCGATCCGTGTCAATTGAAAATGAGAAAACCCGGGCAAATCAACGGCTTTGGTTTCCCCGGTCTGGTTGAGCCACAACAGAGCACCGGCAGCCAGTACCAGCACAGCAACGACAAACCCGATGCGTATGGTCCTCATTTTTGTATAGTACCAAACTCCGGATTAAAAGGCAACGAATGGCTTGATATCAGCGAAGATTGCGCTTGCGGTACTTTGCCGGCGGATGATCACTGAAAAGCCGCCCCCAATTCCCCCTCAGGCAGCGCTCCCGGACACATCTTTCCAGGCGAAAGAGAAATTCTTGCCTCGCAATGGTCCGGGCGCCGAAACTCTGTAAGTGCGAGGTCTTTACCTGACAATCGATCATGCGAAATCCCATGATTTCCAACCAACGTACCAAGTGGATAAACCCGAAACGGGAAGCGTAGGCATAATCCGAAAACATGGACTCTCCGAAAAAGCAACTGCCCAGGGAAAGCCCGTAAATTCCGGCAACCAGCTTTTTCCCCTGCCACACTTCCATAGAGTGGGCATATCCCTCCTGGTGCAGACGGACGAAAGCCTGTTGAACTTTGGGAGTGATCCAGGTCCCGAAACCGTCGAGCCGTGGTTGAGCGCAACCGGCAATCACCCGCTCAAACGCTTGATCCATAGTCAACTCAAAGGGAGCCTTGCGCAGCACCCGGCTCATGCGGCGGGAGACGTGCAGTTCCCGGGGAAACAGTACCATCCGGGGATGGGGAGACCACCATAACGTGGGATCACCCTGGGAAAACCAGGGAAAAATCCCCTGAGAGTAGGCGGCGAGAATGCGCTGAACCGAGAGGTCTCCTCCCACAGCCAGTAGTCCACCGGGAGAGGCCAGGTGGGGTGGGGGGAATGAAATCTCTCTGTCCAGCCTGAATACAGGCATTCGCGATCTTACTCCCTGTTGGAGGGAAACCGAATGATGCGGACTTTCACATCATCGCCATCCAGTTCAGCCCGGGCGTGCCCGCCCCGGGCCAGTCGTCCGAACAGAGCTTCGTTCACAAAAAATGGTTTCAGCTTTTGATCGATAAGACGTGCCACTTCACGGGCACCGAACAATTGTGAATATCCATTCCGGGCCAGCCAGCGCACACAATCGCAGCTGACTTCCAAGTGGATGCGACGGCGGCGGAGCTGGCTGCGAAACTCATCAATGTTTTTGAGAACTATGCGCTCCACCACTTCCTGGCTCAAGCGTTCAAAAAGAACGGTCGCGTCCAGACGGTTACGGAACTCCGGAGAAAAATGAGAAGAAACCGCCTTTTGCACCGATTTCCCCGACATCATGCGGTCACCAAAGCCTATTTGCGTTCGATCCAGATTACGGGCACCGATATTGGATGTCATGATCAGCACGATATTGCGAAAATCCGCGGGCTTTCCCGCATTGTCCGTCAATGTAGCATGATCCATGATCTGCAGCAGGGTGTTGTAGATATCGGCATGGGCCTTTTCAATTTCATCCAACAACAGCACGGCGTGGGGTGAGCGGCGCACGGCATCTGTCAGCAACCCGCCCTCCTCGTATCCCACATAACCCGGCGGTGCGCCAATCAGGCGGGCCACCGTATGCTTTTCCTGGTATTCGCTCATATCAAAACGCAGCAGGGGGACCCCCAGGGCACCGGCCAAGCGCCGGGCCAGCTCGGTTTTTCCGACTCCCGTGGGCCCCACAAACAACATGGATGCAACGGGCTTCTCCGCTTCACGGAAACCGGCACGCGCTCGTTTCACCGCTTCCGCAACCGTATTCACCGCCTGATCCTGACCAAACACGGATCGGCGCAACGTCTCTTCCAGGAATTCAAGGCGACGGGTCTCGGTCGTGGAAACGGTACGCTCAGGAATACGGGCCATGGCGGCCACCACAGCCTCCACATCTCTGCGAAAAATCCGGGTACGCGGACGGGAGCGGTGAAAATTGCGCATGCGCACCCGGGCGCCGGCTTCGTCCATGACATCGATCGCCTTGTCAGGCAGCCTGCGATCGTTGATGTACTGTTGGGACAATTCCACTGCCGCTTCCAGAGAAGTCGTGGTGTAGGTTACACCGTGATGCTTCTGGTAGCGGTCTTTTAATCCCATCAGAATATCCACTGTTTCCGCGGCTGAAGGCTCAGGCACTTCAATCTTCTGGAAACGCCGCGAAAGGGCCCGATCTCTGTCAAAGTACTTGCGGTACTCCTCGTGTGTGGTGCAGCCGATGCAACGTAAGCGTCCGGTCATCAGGGCCGGTTTCAGCAGGTTGGCCGCATCCATGGATCCCCCGGAAACAGCCCCGGCGCCCACAAGGGTATGAACCTCATCTATAAAGAGCAGGGCGCCCTCAATCTCCACCAATTCCGCCAGGCATTTTTTGAAACGATCCTCGAAATCTCCCCTGTAGCGCGTCCCCGCAAGCATTCCGCCCATATCAAGGGAAAATATCCGGGCGTTTTTGAGCGGGCCGGGAACTTCACCCGCGGCAATGCGCAGTGCCAGTCCTTCGGTAACCGCTGTTTTTCCCACCCCGCTGTCCCCCACATGCAGGGGATTGTTTTTGCGCCTGCGGCACAACACCTGAAGGGTGCGCTCAATGATGTCTTCACGCCCGATTACAGGGTCCAACTTGCCGTCAGCCGCGTGCCGGGTTAAATCCACGGCGAACTGTTCCAGAAACCGCTCTCTTTTTCCGGGCGTTTCAGGGCGGCTGTCCGGGCCAACCTCGTTCTCCACCTCACCGCTTCGGGGTTCGGGTTCTGACTCGTTTTCTCCACCGGCAAGAAAAGTCAGCACAGCCAGGCGGGTGATCCCCTGACGTTGAAGAAAGAATACGGTGTAGGAATCTTCTTCCAGAAAAAACGCGGCGAAAACGTCGCCCAGCTCCAACTCCGATTTCTGGGCGGAAGCCACATGAAGGATAGCGTTTTCCATTACGTTCTGAAATCCTTCGGATTGACCGGGGTCGCCTTCCTGCAGGTGCGGTATGCCGGGTGAATCCAGAAAATCCTGCAAGGATCGCTGCAACCCGTCCACATCCCCGCCGGAACTTTCAATAATGGCCTTGCCTTCCTCAAAAAAAAGGGCCGCGTAAAGCACATGCTCCGGAGTCATGTATTCATGCCTCCGCGTGCGGGCTTCATTGAATGCAGCACTGAGGACTGCGGTCAGTGATTGACTGATTTTCATAGATGATCCATGGCAAATCAAAAACGGCTACACCGGCTCACAGGTACACCTCAAGGGAAACTGTTGTTTGCGGGCGCGGCGGCGGACTTCGCCGGCCTTGGTGCGGGCCACATCCAAAGTATAGACTCCGCAAACCCCATGCCCCTGACGATGCACATCCAGCATGACTCGCGTGGCTTCCGCCGCCGCTTTGTGAAATACTGAAATCAACACTTCCACCACAAAATCCATGGTGGTGTAATCATCATTGTGCAACAACACCCGATACATCCGCGGCGGACGCACATCTCGCAGGATTCGGGTTTTCGGCGAAGCGACCACCGGACCGGATATCGATCCCTCTTGAGACATGGAAATTTCTCTTTCGTGCAGCCGGCATCCAACGCCCTTTATGAGCAAATGCCGCCGATATTGCACCGGGTGAATTATATCACTGAGCGATTCCTGTGTCAAAAGAGCTCTCCTGTCAAAAAAGCTCTCCTTGACTTGTCACCTTGATTCTGACACCATGAATCCCCATGAAAGGATGGCGCGGCAGGATTCTAACCGTGGACCTTGACTCGGGAAAAACCGCTGCATTGACTCTCGCCGCACGCGATTATGCGAAACAAATCGGCGGCAGGGGCCTGGCGGGATCCCTCCTGTTTCCGGAAGTAACCCGCCACTGGCGCGACCCGCAACTACCCCTGATCTTTATGACCGGACCCCTGGTGGACACCCTGGCGCCGACTCCGGGGCGCATGACCGTCATGTCACGCTCCCCTTTGACCGGAACCATTTGCGACGCTTCAGTAGGCGGCGGTTTCGGCGTCCAGCTCAAGCGGGCCGGCTGGGACGGCATCCTGGTTACCGGGTGGTCGCCCAGGCTGTGCGCGATTGAAATCCATAATGACAAGGTTCAGGTCCCTGAAGTTGAGAGTGCGGCCGGATTGTCGCCCAAGCAACTCCGGGATCGCATCGGAGTCGAAGGATCCATTGCCGCAGTCGGGCGGGCCGCGGAAAACGGCGTCCGCTTCGCCGGAATCATCGTGGACGAACATTATTTTGCCGGACGAGGCGGCCTGGGACGCCTGATGGCGTCCCGCAACCTGAAATACATCCGGGTGCGGGGAGAATCGCCCACGCCGGTCTACGACTCCGGGGAATTAAAGGCGGCTCGTCGTGATATTCTGCGCCTCAGTGCCGCTTCACCGGTACTTCAGGGTGAACTGGGTCTTCAGGTATTTGGAACCGCTGCTCTGTACGACCTGATGCACCAGCGACGCATGATGCCCACCGCCAATTTTCGCCGCACCCGCTTCCCGGGCGCGGAACAGTTGAATGCCCCCGCCACGCAAAAACGCTACCAGCCGCATAGTTCGGGTTGCGCCGGGTGTCATATCCGCTGCAAAAAATCGGATTCCCGGGGCCGCGGCCTGCCGGAATTCGAGACCCTTTCACACTTCACGGCCCTGCTTGAAAATCACGATTTGGAAGTCGTTATGGCGGCTAACCAGATCTGCTCAGCGACGGGGATGGATACCATCGAAGCCGGCGCCACCCTGGCTTGTCATTTTGAAATCCTGGGAAGAGAACCGCAAGCAGGCGAAATCCTCGACCTGCTGCAGGCAATGGCAACCGGTGCACGCCCAGACCTGGGCGAGGGTGCTTTTCGACTCGCCTCGGCGGCGGGACGCCCCGAAACAGCCATGACGGTCAAGGGTCAGTCCCTGCCGGCCTACGATCCCCGCGGTGCTTACGGTATGGCCCTTGCCTACGCGGTTTCAACCCGCGGGGGATGTCACCTGAGGGCCTACCCCATCAGTCACGAGATTTTGCGCAAGCCCGTAGCCACGAATCGGTTTTCCTTTGCTGGTAAGGCGCGAATGATCAAGATCGCCGAGGACCAGAATGCAGTGGTTGACTCGCTGACGGCTTGTAAATTCATGTTCTTTGCCGCCTCCCTGGAAGAGTATTCCCGGGCCCTGGCCGCGGTCACCGGCCTGGAAACCAACGCACATGAGCTGCAGTCCGCCGGGGAGCAAATCATGAACCGGGAAAGAGAAATGAACCGGGCCAATGGGTTCAGTGACAATGACGATGACTTGCCGCCGCGCTTTTTTCATGAACCGGGAAGTTCCGGCAGCGGGATACGCATCCCGGCCCTGGACCGCAACGCTTTTCTTGCCGCTCGGGCAACCTACTACCGCATCCGCGAAAACCGCTCACCGGGGAAGAGGGATGAAAACACTACTTGATACCTACAGCCGCAAGTTGGAAGAAAGGGGATTGGCCCGCCGGGAAGATATCTCTTTTGCCGCATTGGAAACCGATGTAACCTGGAATCGTCCCGATCCGGAACGGGAACTGGAAAAGATCTTTGCCGGCATGTCCATCACCACACTGTTGAGTGCCCGTCCCGCCGAACCGTACCGCACCATGTTGGACTCCCTGGTTCGCTCCCAGCACCATCCCCTGCAAGCACGGGATACGGAAACACGCACTTTTCTGCACGACATTCCTGTTGCTTCAAGCGCGGACTCAAAGACCCTGTTGCCGTTCTTGCGGCGACGCAAAGGCGTAATTGCGCCGGGCCCTCGATTGGTGACAACGGGGACGGTTACCCCGGAACAGGCCTTTATCGTATTCAGCTCCATGATCCATTCATGCTTCGTACTTTATTGTCTGGGCTACCTGGATCGCCGCCGCAAGAAGGCCTTTTCCCGCAAAGAAGAACAGGAATTCGAATTCATCATGGAACGGCTGCCACCACCACCGGCATTGGGACCGCCCCTGGCCCGGGGACCCTTTGCCGACGAAGAAACCGTTATCGCGGCTGTTGTAGAAGCCGGCAAACGAACCGTAGCTGCAGGGCTGGTGGATTCCTATTTCGGCAATGTGTCGTGCTTTCACAACGGCACAATCTACATCAGCCAGACAGGCAGTTCGCTGGAAGAATTGGAAAGTGCGATTGACGCCTGCCCCATGGATCAGTCATCCTGTGCCGGCATTACCGCATCCAGCGAGCTTTCCGCCCATCGCCGAATCTATACGGAAACAAACCTGAGAACCGTTCTGCACGGCCATCCCCGCTTCGCCGTTATCCTCTCCCTGGACTGTCCGGAACGTCTGCATTGCCCGGACGCTCATCGCTGTCACACCCACTGCAGGCGGGAACGGAGCGTTGCGGGTGTCCCCATAGTGAGTGGAGAGGTGGGTACCGGACCCTTCGGCCTGGATCGGACCATGCCTCCGGCGGTGGCGCGCGCCGGAGCCACGATTGTCTACGGACATGGCGTATTTTGCGCCGGACGGACGGACTTCAACGTCTCTTTCAGACGATTGTTGGAAGTGGAAAACACCTGCAGGGCGGAATTCCTGCAACGCGCACGAAATCCTTCTTTCAGGAATTGAGTCAGTCGGCCAGGCGGACCTCAGTGATCTCCGGCACATCTTCCACCATTGCCTGCTCCACGAATCCCTTCAGGGTGAGGTTGCGCATGGGGCATCCGCCGCAGGCACCAGAGAAACGCACCAGGACGACCTTCTCATCCTCAAGGATATTCACAACTTCGATGTCGCCGCCGTCCCGCTGCAAAGCCGGACGAACCTTTTCTATTGCGTTTTCGACTCTCTCTTTCAGATTCATGTCAAGCTCCTTTCATGATATCCCGCCCGCGAAAAATCGGAATTTCCCATGTATTGTAGCGTTGAGTCCAGTTGGTGTCAACACCGCAGTCAACCGGCGTAATCCAGCATGCGGCGCAGTGCGACTTGCGCGCCCCGAATTGTTTCAACATCGATTTCGATTTCGTATCGATTCAACTCCAGCGCCGCCACTACGTCTCCAAGGCTTGTCCGCTTCATATTGGAACATATTTTGGGTCGACCCGCGGAAAAAAACGATCGGTGCGGATTCTCTCGCCGCAGACGCTCCAGCAAGCCCTCTTCCGTTGCCACCACAAATTCCCGGGCCGGGGAAGCCGCAACATGGCGCAGCATTCCCCCGGTTGAACATACGGCGTCCGCGAGCTCCAGCACTTCCATAGGAGCTTCGGGATGCACCAGCACTTCCGCACCGGGGTACGCTTTACGGGCGGCCTCCACTTCTTCACGGCGGATTCGGTCATGCACATAGCAATACCCTTCGAAAAGAATCACTTCTTTTTCAGGAACCTGCCGGGCGGCCCAAGCCCCCAGGTTGCGATCCGGAACAAAGATTACGCGACGCCCTTCCACGTTGCGCACCACCTCAACGGCATTGGCCGACGTGCAGCACACATCGCTTTCCGCCTTAATCTCCGCGCTGGAATTGACATACGTAACCACGGTTGCGTCGGGATAGCGCGCCTTGAGGTGGCGCAGGTCATCCAAAGTGATCATATCGGCCATGGGACAACCCGCATCCAAACGCGGCAACAAAACCGTCTTTCGGGGAGAGAGAATCTTGGCGGTCTCCGCCATGAACTTGACTCCACAAAACACGATGACATCCGCTTCAACCTCAGCCGCGACCCGGGAAAGGCCCAGGGAATCCCCCAGGTGGCCGGCCGCCAGTTGCACGGATTCCACCTGATAATTGTGCACCAGAATCACGGCATTGCGGCGAAACGTCAACTCTTCTATCTTTGCTGCCCAATCCGTCATTTTCTACCCCTTTCTGTTCTATTGATGTTACCGCACCACGCACCCGCGGTCAAATTCCACCTTGACCCCATGTTTCTTCGGGATTATAATGTCCTCATACCCAGGGAGGCGATCATGAACCTGTCACAACGAGCCAGGGATATCCAGGAATCCCCGATTCGCAAGCTGTCCGCACCAGCCAATGCCGCCAAAGCGCTCGGGATTCGGGTTTATCATCTCAATATCGGCCAACCGGATATTCCCACCCCCGAAGCATTCTTCGAGGGCATCCGCAATTATGCCGAGCCGGTATTGGCTTATGGCCCCTCCGACGGCCTGCCCGAATTACGCCGCACCATGGTCAACTACTTTGCCCGCTTCGATATAGCGCTGACCCCTGATCAGATTATTATCACCACCGGCGGATCGGAAGCGGTTTCGTTCGCCATCAACGCCGTCGCCGACCCCGGGGATGAAGTGATCGTTCCCGAGCCTTTCTATACCAACTACAACGGTTACAGTTCGCTATCGGGCATCCGCATCGTCCCGGTCACCACGGCTGCCGAATGCGGATTCCACCTGCCGGATCCCGAACAGATTGAATCCCTGATTACGCCCAAAACCAGGGCCATCCTGATCTGCTCCCCCAACAACCCCACCGGAACCGTATTCACGGAAAATGAAATCCGTACGCTGGGCGATCTGGCCAGGCGACACAATTTGTTTCTCATCGCCGATGAAGTCTACAAGGAATTCACTTACGAGGGAACACGTCACTTCAGTATCCTGGAATTGGAGGATCTTGAAGACCGGGCAATCGTTCTCGACTCGATATCGAAGCGTTATTCCGCGTGCGGCGCCCGCATCGGAGCGGTGATGTGCCGCAACCCGGAGATTATGGGCGCAATCATGAAATTCGCCCAGGCGCGCTTGTGCCCACCCACTCTGGAACAGGTCGGCGCGGTGGCGGCGTACGCTCTGCCGAAAAACTATTTTGATTCTATTCGCGCTGAATATCAGAAACGCCGCGACATTCTGGTGGAAACCCTGACTTCCAATCCGGATATCCTGCTGCACAAGCCTGAAGGTGCTTTTTATGTCATGGCAACACTTCCGGTAGATGACTCCGACCTCTTTGCCCGCTGGATGCTGGAATCTTTCAACCACGAAAATGAAACTGTTATGATGGCGCCGGGAGCCGGATTCTACTCCAGCGTCGGCAAAGGCAGGCAAGAAGTTCGCCTGGCCTATGTGTTGGAAACCTCCAGACTGCGCCGCGCCTGCGAGGTCCTGCTGGAAGGCGTCGAGGAATACAACAAAAAGAGTTGAAGAGTTGAAAAGGGAAGAAGTGAAAAAAGGGAACAGGTATCAGGAGACAAGAAAAATCAGTGAAAAGGTAAAAGTCGAAAGTTGAAAGTAAAAGCCGAATAAGGCACCAAAAATGCCTTGCGATTCCGCTCTTTTCCTGTTTTTTTATTCGTTCTTCCTTATTCATTATTCGGAATTTCTTGATTTTCATCACAGACCCGAAAGGGTCCTCATCACCAGGGCGCTTCGCGCCTCATCACAAGCACTCGTGAGTTCTCATCACAAGGCTTTGTCTGTTTTCTTTCGACTTTTAGCTTTAGACTTTCGACTCAGTCTCCCCTCGCCTCTCGCCATTTGCCTCCAGCCGCCAGGCCATATTTTACACTCCCGGAGTGTATGGTATACTCCGACTATGCAACGGGGTTTTACACTGGCCGAGATCCTTATCGTCATGGCCCTGATCGGGATCCTGGCCGCCATCCTGATTCCCAATTACTCCGCATCGGTCAAACGGGCCAAAGAATCGGTGTTGAAAGAGAACCTCTTTCAGATTCGTGATGCCATTGAAAAATACACCTACGATAAACACAAATACCCGACCAGTCTGGAAGATCTGGTTCGCCATCGATACCTGAAACGCTTACCCGAAAACCCATTCACAAATAAGGCGGACTGGATTCCCGTATACTACGAGCCCGCGGAGGATGAAGACTACGACCCCGACCTCGCCCAGGCCATCGTGGACATACGCGTCAGCATCCCTTCCGGAGAAGAACAACCCGGCCGCTATGAAAACTGGTAATCGCCGCACCCGGGGATACGTTTTGCTGGCGGCGCTGTTTGCCGTTCAAATTGCCGCTGTCTTTATGTTAATGGGACGTGCCCGCTGGCAGACCGTGATCCGCCGTGACCTGGAGGCAGAATTGATGTTCCGCGGTCGCCAGTATGTCCGGGCCATCGAAAGTTACGCGCGCGAACACCTCAACCAGCCCCCCCCCAGTTTGCGCATTCTGGAAAAGGAAAAGCACATCCGACGGCTGTACACCGACCCACTCTCGCTCACCGGGGAGTGGAATCTGGTAATGAAACCGGGTTCCGGAAACAAGAAACTGCTGATTGTGCCGCTGAGTGCAGCCGGAAGGTATCTTACCCAGGCCAGTATTGTCGGCGTTTGTTCCACTTCACCGGAATCGGGTTTCCTGGAGTACCGTGGCCGTAAGCGCTACAATGAGTGGGCCTTTTACCTTGGAGAAGACCCCGAGGAAGATATGCCGCCGCTTGAGTTTGCGGGAGGCGCATGAAACAGGTCCTCATTCTGGCCGCGGAGAACTCCGCGGAAACGTACGGCGTGGAAGTGATAAACGCCCTGCGCCGCCGCATTCCCGGAATCCGCTTGTTCGGCGTGGGCGGAGACCGGTTCCGCAAAATGGGCGTGGAGCTGATTCATCACAACCGCGATTACGCGGTCGTGGGCGTGTTTGAGATCCTGTCTCAACTGGCACGATTTCACCGGCGCATGCGCCGG
>DSBM01000048.1 GCA_011049425.1 Candidatus Aminicenantes bacterium | reverse complement strand
TTTTAAGACAGTCGCTACGCCTGCCTTCCTGCCTCCTGCCACCTGTCTCCTGTTATCTTCTATTCCAACCCCCCAACTTTTTCAACTTCTTCCCTCTTCAACTCTTCAACTCTCCAACTTTTCAACTTTGTTCAATTGAAATTTCTGTTTTCTTCCGCTATAGTGCATGTGAAAGCGAGGTGACCCATGAATGAATACAAAATCATCAACAATTACTTGTTGTTTAAACAGAAGTTCACGGATACCAGCGGCGTCAGCTTCCGCGGCGCGGATATCCAGGAAAACAAACCCGGTGAGCACAAACTGATCACCGACGTACACCCCTTCTTTACCGAGGACGAGGCCACTTGGAAACGCATCGCCCTTTTGCTGGAGGGAGTGAAGAAGTCCAATATCACTCACCTTTATTCGCCGGACCGCATTGTGCGTTCGCGCGACAACACCCTGCTGATTTTTCCCTATCTGAAGGGCCGGACCCTGGAACAGGTGATGGACGATTCCCAGAAGCGGGATGTGCCCGTAAACTTTGACCTGGCGTTCTCCATTGTCATGGCCATCGCCGATCAACTGGACGTGGGCTCAACCATCGTGGTCAGCGGCAAGAAATCCTTTCACGGATTTCTTACCCCCGACAACATCATTGTCGACTTCGACGGCAACATCTTTTTAAAGAACTACGGCATTGCTCCCTTCCTGGAGCAGAACGAAAAGGTTTATCGTGAAATCGAGATGAAATACGGCGCCTGGCTGGCGCCGGAATTCCTGCGCAAAGAGAAAATCTCGGCTTCATCCGACATCTACCACCTGGGCTACATCATTTACCGCATGCTCACGGGAAAATATTTCTCCCAGACCGCCGGCGAAGACTTTGACTCCAAGTTCTCCAACCTCAGCTTCAGCCACTTCATGCCCACCACCAGCAAAGACTACATCACCCACCTGATCAACTTCTTTAAAAAGACCTTGAACCCCGACCCCATGAAGCGTTTCAACAACATCCGCGAGTTCAAAGACTACATCGCCAACTACTTTGAGATTGAAGAGCTTTCATCGGTCACCTTTAACCTTTCCTACTTCATGAACTCCCTGTATGCCAGGGACATGCAAGAGGAAGAACGGGAAATGGCCCGGGAACTCGAGTACGTGATTCCCGAACCGGAACCCGAAGAAGCGGCCGCGGCCGAATCCGGCGGAAGCAGCGAAATCGTGGAACAGATCCTGTCCGGACTGGACGATTCAGACCGCTCCCGCAGCAAGTGGCTGTTGCCTGTGATTATCGGCGCCCTGCTGGTTGCCGTGGGCCTGGGGTTCTACTTTATCTCCCAGGCCAACAAGGCCAAAGTGGAAACCCAGCAGGTTCAAGCCTCGCTCAAACAGGAGCTGGAATCGTACAAAAAGCAGCTGGACCAGGAATTTGAAACCAAGATGAAGGCCATTGAGCAAAGAACCGCGGAAACCGCGGAAGAAAAAAAGGCCCAGGAAGAAGAGATCCGCAAAGCGCGTGAGCAGCGCGAAGAACTGCTGCGCCGCGAGCGGGAACGCTTGGCTAAAATAGAGCAAGAGGAAGAGGCCGAAGAAGCCGAAGCGGAAAAGAAACGCTTGGAAGCAGAGCAAGCCAAACGGGCGGAACAGGCCAAGATCGATGAAGCCGCTGAAGCCAAGCGCCGCGAGGAAGAGGCTGCGCGCAAACTCGAGGAATCAATCAACGCCAAGATCGCGGCCGGTGAACCCCTTGAGATGAAGTATGTTACCACACCGCCGCGAAAAACCGGTGGCGATGACCCCTACAGCAGCCGCACACTGCGCAAACTCTTTAAGGACCGCAGTGTTACCGTTACCTCTGAAATCCTGGTTGACGAGAAGGGCACGGTATCCCGCGTGCGCTTTAAAGGTGACGTGGAAGCCGAAGCCAAGCTGGAACTCAGCCAGATCCTGGCCTCCTGGAGTTTCTCTCCCGCCCGGCGCGGCGCCACCCCGGTCAAAGTCTGGATGGAAGTCCCCCTGAAATTCGAATAATTGCATTAACGGATAAAGACAAAAAGCACGACCCTTTGCCCGCAACAAACCCGCGGGCAAAGGGCCTTTTTTTAGCTGAAAAAAATCTCAAAATCCACATTAGATCAGCATTGTACGCAACTCACCAGTGTGGTAAAATCCCTCCGAACATCCGGCGGGTTTTTACCCGTGCGACAATGCCTTTTGGGGCGAGTAGAAACATCCGAATCCAACGGGTGTCCAGTGGACATCCCGGCCCGGTAGGATGCTTTATGCATCAACGGCGGCAGCTTAAGCAAAGTTGGAGAGTTTGACTACGATTCCAAAACAGAGCAGTAGGCGGATCTTCGGGAGTATCAGTAGGATGTGCTCAAAAAAACTCAGTAGGATGATTCCGGGGAGTCCTGTAGGAGAATTACTTGAAGTTCCTGTCGCCCTGTGCTTTGCTTTGCCTACAGAGCCTCCCGGCTCTCGAACTACGGAATCTTTGGAGTACTTCCTACATTTCCGATTCAGTTCTTCTACCTGTTCTGATGCCATAAGGAGTACCTATGCTCACACCTGATCTCGCCCTTATCGGCGCCGGCAACTGGGGCCGCAACCACCTGAGAAACCTCAAAGCCATGGGCCGCCTGGCGCGGGTGATCGACCCCGATCCCGCGGTATGCGCGGCCGGCAAAAAAGAGCACCCCGAACTGGCCTGGTCTACGAACCTCAAGGACCTCTGGAAAGACGACGCCATTCACGGCGTGGTGATCGCCGCGCCGGCCGTCACCCATGCCGACCTGGCCCGCCGGGCGCTTGAAGCGGGCCGCCACGTATTGGTTGAAAAGCCGCTGGCCCTGACCGCGGATAGCGGAAAAGAACTAACCCAATTGGCGGAAAAGAAGGGCCTCTCCCTGATGGTGGGCCACGTATTGCGCTACCACACGGCGGTGGAAAAACTCAAAGCCATGGTGGACGCGGGCGAGTTGGGAAAAATCCGCTACATCTACTCAAACCGCCTCAACATCGGTCGCCTGCGCACGGAAGAAAACGTGTTGTGGAGCTTTGCCCCCCACGACATCTCGCTCATCCTCATGCTCCTGGACGATGAAGAGCCCGCGGCGGTATGCGCCCACGGCGGCGCCTACCTGGACCCCGCAATCTTTGACACCACCCTGACCAGCCTGGAATTTTCCTCCGGCGTGCGTGCCCACGTATTTGTTTCCTGGCTGCATCCTTTCAAGGAACAGAAGCTGGTGGTAGTGGGCAGTGAACAGATGGCCGTGTTCGACGACACCGCCAAAGACAAGCTTTGCCTCTACCCCCACCGCATCAAGTGGGAACACGGCCGCATCCCGGTGGCTCAAAAGGCCGATTTCAAGGTGGTGCCTGTAGAGGAAGGCCAACCCCTGCGCCGTGAACTGGAACATTTCTGCACCTGCGTGGACGGCAAAGCCAGCCCGCTCACCGACGGCCACGAAGCCGTGCGCGTACTCAACGTACTCGAACAAGCCGAAACCTCCCTAAAAAAGTGAAAAGTGAAAAGTGAAAAGTGAAAAGTGAAAAGTCTAAAGTCGAAAGAAGGTGACAGGTTACAGGTGTCAGGAAGGCAGGCGTAGCGACTGTCTTAAAATTCAACCATTTTTTTAATTTTGATTCAGGTGGATTCGCATCATGGCATTGAGTCGGACGAGCAGTTT
>DSBM01000047.1 GCA_011049425.1 Candidatus Aminicenantes bacterium | reverse complement strand
GTACCAATCAGATTTGTATTCGTATTGCTTAATGGCTTTGAATGATCCGTTCCAGTTGAATTTAATACTGGGAAAGGCTTGGAAAAGTCCTTTGCGAGCCCAGTTTGGGAAATCAAAAAACCAGTCTAGATTTCGGTTTAATTCGACTGAAGATCCGATGAATGGGTCGTAGTAATATGACCTTGCTTGGGATTCATCGAAAAAAATGACTTCCCCAAGAATCCCGTAAGAGTTTATTTCAAGCATCAACGCCCCTTAACATTTCTGCTATCTTATTTTGATTATACACTAAATGTAGTGTGCTATCAAGTTTATTGTGGGCTATATTGTGTTTACCGCAATCTGCCTGGTGTGCGCATGGCGTTCTGAGTAGTATTTACATCGATGAGGACACTAGTTGTCGGTTTGCTGATGGGGTCGGGTGGGATGCTTGATCACGTGAGTTTGGACAGGATGAGTTGGTTGAGGGAGACGTTCTGTTCCGCCGCCTGGATGGCCATGGCGCGGTGGACATCCGGGGGGATGCGCAACGAGATGTGGCCGCGGTACTTCTTTTCACCCAGGGGCACCGGGACCTCTTTCCCCTCGTCCCGCAGCCATTCCACCATGCCCGCCACGGCGATTCGTGCCTGTGCCAGCGCCTCTTCCTGGGTTTTGCCGTGCGCGCCCAGGCCGGGGAACTCGGCACAGCGGGCGATAAAGGCTCCATCCTCACTCGACCACTCGATGCGGTAAGTATAACGATTCTCCTTACTTGCCATGTTCGGCCTCCAGTTTCTCCAGGGCTTTCCGGACATCCCTTACCTGGTAGGGCTTGACGGCTTTGCCGTCCCTCTGCAGGTTGACAAAAGGATCTCCGGCCCACGGCGTCTTGAAAATGTGGTGACTGCCGCGAATCCGGGGCTCTCCGAAGTACTTGCGACAAAGGTTCAGCAGGTCATCGAAGCGCACGTTCTTCGGATTATCCAGAAGGCTTTTGTCCACGCCAATATGATAGCATATATGATATCATATTTCAACATCATTCAATCCCAATTAAAAAGTTGAAAATCAGTGAAGGGTGAGAGGCAAGGGGGGGCCGGGGGTGCTTTTTCTCTCCAACTCTCCAACTCTCCAACTTCCTAAACTTGCTTTCAAATATGCGATAATGGCGGCATGCAATGTCCGGTGTGTGGCGACGGGGAGACCGGTTTCTACTGGCGGGACCAGGCGCGGGAGTATGTGCGCTGCGGAGAGTGCGGGCTGGTATTTGTGCCGCCGCGGTATTACTTGAGCGCCGCAGAGGAAAAGAAGCGCTACGACCTGCACGAGAACAGCCCGGAGAACGAGGGGTACGTCCGTTTTTTGAAAAAACTGTTCGATCCGGTTATGGGACGGTTGGCACCTGGGGCGGCGGGGCTGGACTTCGGCTCCGGGCCCGGGCCGGTACTGGCAAAGATGTTCCGCACTGCCGGATTTGACATGACCTTGTATGACGTGTTTTACGCTCCGGACACGGCGGCCCTGGAAAAAAGCTACGACTTCATCACCGTGTGCGAAACCGCGGAACATCTCCACCACCCGGGACGTGACCTGACGCTCCTTTACAGGTTGTTGCGGCCGGGGGGCATGCTGGCGGTCATGACAAAACCGGTGGTGCCGGTGGAGCAATTCGAAACCTGGCACTACCGCAAGGACGAGACCCACGTGTGCTTTTTCGCCCCCGAAACCTTCCAGTGGCTGGCGGAGCGATGGGGGGCAAAGCTCGAGATCCTGCCCGACGGGGTGGTTATCTTTTCTAGTGAAAAGTGAAACTGAGGTGACAGGTGTCAGGAAGGACAACATCAGTCAAAGCAGCCTCAATGCTTTTTCTTTCCAACTCTCCAACTTTTCAACTTTCTTACCAATGACGCAAGCGCAGCGAGCAAATGACGATAAAAATGGTGAGAGGCCAGTGGCTATTGGCTCGCGTTCGCTCGGGCTCCCTCCAACTCTCCAACTTTTCAACTTTCCAACTCTCTAATTTTGTTTTTGTTTGCCATTTGTTCGCCGGTGGGACAGGATTTGGCACAGCGGCACGTTATCATATGCATGTAACGGAGGCGATTATGTTGAATGCAGTCCAGAACGGTTCATATGGTTATCCGCTTCACCACCCGTCCATTATCAACCGTGACATCCTCAACAACGTGACCGACGCTTTTGTGCATCGTCATGGTTACTTTTTTCTGCGGGATCCGGAAGCCCCGGCTTTCATGCGCCGTCTTTGCGGTGTCTCGGTAAAATGGCCCCGGGTTGCAACTCTTGTTCCTGAAACCCCGGGGCCGATCACCCGTCTGCTGGAAACCCTCTTCTCCTGTGTTCTGGGTGATGATTTCCCCCTGGAAGAGAAAGCAGGGGTGCGTGTAAGCCAATAGTGCCTGGTTTCGGAATTGACACCGGGGGGGCTGGAATGATACCATGCCCCTGATTGAATGGTTTCCCGGTGGTGAATCTGTTGAAAAAGACAATTTTATTGGTGTTGTGTACGTTTATTCTAACGGCCGCGGTTCTCCCTCTTCCAAAGAATCCCAAACGTCTCGGGATCCATGCCGGCAATTATTCCTTGCCGTTCCTGTCCCTTTCTCCGCCGATCCAGATCAATCAGCAGAAAAATGCAGATTCAGACAAATCTGAAAAAAACGGCGGGGATCCCGGCAGCAAAGACGCCGCCCAGCGCGAAGGCGGTTCTTATCAACCAGCTCCCAAAACCTTGCGCGCTTTTATCGAAGGCGGGCTGATCATGGGGGCCTCGCAGGCCAACTACTGGCGTCGGTACATTGACTGGGTGGAGGACTGGCAGTTCAAATTCAACTGGAAAGACCAGACCCGTCGCCTTTTCACCAGCCACGGCTGGCGCTTTGACTCCAACGCCTATTTCACCAATTGGGGGCATGCCCTGTCAGGGGCAATCTACTACAACGCGTACCGTACCAACTACCTTTCCTGGTCCCGTTCCCTGCTTTATACTACCCTGACATCCCTTTATTGGGAATTGCTGGTGGAGTGGCGGGAAGTGATTTCCATCAACGACAACATCTTTACAATAATAGGGGGATTTCCCGTTGGCGAAGTTTTTTTCCAGACCGGGTCGTTTCTGCAATCCCACCCGGGCTGGTTGGCAAAACTGATGGGCGGGTTGCTCAATCCCATGCGGGCGTTTAACCGCTGGCTGGATCGCAAACAATCGATCTTTCATCCCGAGTTTAGCGCACACCGTTTCCGCCTGTATGCGGGGCATCGCAGCGGAAAAAACCTTGCGGGTGAGCAGCATCGGAGTTTTGCTGAACTCGGCCTGACCGCCGACCTGGTTCGGGTGCCCGGATATGATCAGCCGGGTAAGTTAAATGAATGGCGCGGTGATATTCTATCCACTCATCTGGGCATGCAACTGCTGGTGGGATCTGATGGATTGGAGGAATACGAAATCCTGGCCGGAACCATGCCATGGGGGTGGGTTTGGCAGGATCTATCGCCGGTTAAAGATTGGAATACGCGGGGCCACAGTTTGATAATTGGCGCTGTCATGGCCTTTGAATTGTACAGTCAGCGCCAGTATTGGAAGTATGAGAGAAAAGACCCGTTTTTTCGACCCATTGATTACGTCCAGATCCCTTTGCCCACCCAATTTACTGACAAGTATGCCGCAGTTCACTTGATCGGTCCGCGCATGGAGTGGCGGTACCGCGGCCGGGGATTCGAATGGACAACATCTGCGGAAACGACCCTGGATTTTGCCATGACCGGAGCTTTCGCTCTCAACGATTACACCAACTCCCAGTACCGGAACGTGAGCGGTTCGGATGTTTTCAATCCCCTGGAGGAAATGAAGTCTACACTCGCCAACTACGGGTACTACTATGGTTTGGGCTTGTCTGCTTCAATTGAATTGGAACTGCGTACGGCTGCGGGCGTGGATTGGTCGGCCTGGGCAAAAGCCTGGGTATCCAATTCCATTGAAGGTCTGGATCGTTTCGCCGATGATATCAATGATTCCATAAAAATCCGGGATTCACGATCCCGCCTGGGCACATCCCTGGGGTATCGTTTGCCGGGTTCTGCTGTGCAGGTGCGTTTAATGTTTGAACAGGTGCTGAGGATGGGGAAAATATCCGACTTCGTCTCCCGGGAACGGGATTTCCGGTTGTCGATGCATCTGTGCTACGGATTCTGACGCGGAGGGTCGCTTAACCGCCAGGCAAGGGTTTGCATGGCCTGTTCGAATTTGCGCCGAGCGGCTTCCACCTGGGGGTCTCCGACAAAGCGAATCATGCCCGTGGCCGTTCTAAAAAAGTCTGTTTCCAATTCGTTGACCCGGCGCATGATCGGACCGAGAGAATCCGGAACGCGGCCCCGGGACAAAGCTTCCATTGCTTCCGGGTATTTGGCGCTTAGTTGTTGCGCCCTGGGAGCCAGCTGATCCATGGCCGCGCTGAAGCGATCGACTTCCGCTACTACATCGGCTGTATTGCGGGCAGCGGCAAGTTTCTTTGTGGTTTCTTCAACCACTTCCGCCTGTTTCTCCATCACCTGTCGGAGATCGGTGTAGTTTCCGTCGGAGCAACCCGTGACGGCAAATAAAATTCCCAGACCTGTAGTGAATACGGCAAGGGCATGATTCATACAAATACCTCCACAGTGTAAAATTATTCTAGATGGAAGAGAAAAAAGCGTCAACCGCTGGGGAAACTTCCGTCGCCGTATTTTTTCTGAATGGATTGAATGACAGGGTAAGCGGCAAAGAACGCGTCCACAACCGCGGGGTCGAAGTGACCCTGTCGCTGGTTTCCGATATGCTCCAGTACGTCGCTTTCTTTCCAGCAGGGCTTGTAACTTCGTTGGGACATCAACGCGTCATAGACATCCGCCAGGGCCACAATTCGACCGAAAATGGGAATCGACTCGCCGTGAAGTCCGGGTCCCAGGCGACGGGGGGGTGTGGATAAGTCATGAATCACGCCGGGATAGCCGGATCCATCCCAGCGTTCGTGGTGCGAAAGCGCGATCTGAGCCGCCATTTCGTCCCACTCCGAGGTGACGTCTGTAAACAGCTGCGCGCCGTAGACGGTGTGCAGTTGCACCCGGCGGAATTCCGCCGAAGTGAGTTTGCCCCGTTTCTTTAGAATGGAATCGCTAATACCGATTTTGCCCACATCATGCAACATGGCGGCGATTCGCAGCAGGTCACGTGTGCGTTGAATCCGGCTTTCTTCGATGCCGTGGTCCCAGGCCCAGCGGTGGTAGATCTCAACGGAATAGGCGCCCACCCGGTTGACGTGGGGTGCTGTTTCTTCGGGATCACGGAGAGCGGACATTTTAATCATGCGCAAAATGATTTCCCGTGTCAACAGGGCCTTTTCAATGGCAACCGCGGCCAGGTTGGCAAAATAGGTGACAATGGCTTCATCGTCCTGGTTAAAGACCGTGTGCCCTTTTTGTTGGCTCCGGGGATTGATGATCTGCATGATGCCCATGATCCGGTCCCGGGAGTTCATCAGCGGCACTGTGAGAACGGATCGAGTGTGGTAGCGGGTCTTTTGGTCGAAACTGGGATTAAATGTGTAGGGAACGCCGGGGGGCAGATGGTAAACATCATCGATAAGCAGGGGACGCTGCGTAATGGCTACGTGTCCGGCGATGGAGCGGTGATCCATCGCCACTGTCTGGTGCTGGTACAGAAAGTCCGGTGAATGTTTGGGGCCGGCAAGGCTGTCATTTTGAACGTATTCGAAACTCAAGTGGCCATCTCGGATCATGTAGATGGAGCCGGCATCCGCGGCGGTCAGTTGGCGGGCTTCCCGCAGTACGTGGTTTAAAAGAGAATCGAGGTCTCTGTACTGGTTGATGCGCCTGTTGATTTCCGTAATGTGAAGAATGCTGTCGCGCTGCAATTGCCGCCCCAAAGGCTTCCTCCCATGGTTTTATAAACGCAACGGCTGTGGTTGTCAATCCATTTCCCGCTGTTGTTTCACTCCCCATGAGAAGGTATAATTATATTTTCTTTGTTTGGAGCCTGGATCGCGAAAGGGCTTTTTGCCGTATTCAGACAGGAGGAGGCATGAAACTGACGACGCGCTGGTTGGACGGAATGGCTTTTGAAAGTGAATTGGGTAGCCATAAAATCGTGGTGGATGCCCATCGCGAAGTAGGAGGATTGGATCGGGGACCTTCCCCCAAGCCGCTGCTTCTTGTTGCTTTGGCCGGGTGTACCGGTATGGACGTCATTTCCATCTTAAAGAAAATGCGCCAGGAGGTGGAAAGCTTTGAAGTCCGTATCCAGGCGGAAGAAGCGCATGAACACCCCAAAAACTATACAGCCGTGGAAGTGACGTATGTCTTGAAAGGATCAAATCTGGCCGGCGACAAGGTGAGTAAGGCGGTTTCCTTGTCGGAAGAACGCTATTGCGGGGTATTCGCCACCCTGCGCCCCGGAGTGAAAATTACGCGACGCATTGTTCTCAATGGAGATGAACTCGCCTGATCTGCGCAGCAAGGCCGTTGACCTGCTGAAGCGGATCCGCATCCAGGTGGAAACACTGTCGCCGCCGGTGGCTGCGTTTGAGAAAGGCATCCGTGACACGCCTTTTCGAATATTGATATCGGTCCTGCTCAGTTCCCGTACCCGTGATCCGGTAACACTTGCCGCATCCACGCGCCTGTTTTCGCTGGCGCAAAATCCGCTGGACATGGCACGTTTAAGCCGGGAACAGGTTGAAAACGCCATCTTTCCCGTGGGGTTTTTCCGTCGGAAAGCGGAAAATATACTGGAAATCAGCCGTCGCTTGGCCCGCGAGCAAGGCCGGGTTCCAAAGCAAGTGCAAGAATTAACGCAATTGCCCGGCGTGGGGCGCAAAACCGCCAACCTGGTGCGTTCACTGGCTTTTGATATTCCTGAAGTGGCTGTAGACATCCATGTGTTTCGTATCTCCAGACGCCTGGGGTGGGCCCATGGCAAAGTTCCCGAGGCCGTGGAATCGGAATTAAAGCAGTTGTTCCCAGCAGAATTATGGAACCGTATCAACCGCGTGCTGGTGGGGTTCGGGCAAACCCTCTGCCGTCCCCGCAACCCCCGTTGTCCGGATTGTGCGATCCGCGAAGACTGCACTTGGTACACAACGCGAATGGAAAAACGGTCTACGCAAGAATCTTGCTGAGCAGGATGACCAGGATCAGCACCGGAGCCACGTAACGGATTGCGATCACCCACAAAAAGGCCGGCCGGAAACGCCGGCTGCCGCGGGATATCTCCAGCAGTGCGTTGCCGCTTTTCCATATCCAGCCGACGAAAACGGCAATCAGCAATGCGCCTATGCTGAGTGCGAGGTTGCCCCAGATCAGGTCCCAGAAGCTCAGGAAATCCGTGTGAACCAGGGGCAAGCGGGTTAAAAAGCCCACGCTTCCCTGAGAGAGTGCCGCAGGGATTCCGAATACCAGGCATATGGCCCCGGCAATCCAGGCGGCGCGACGGCGCGGCCAGCCGCGTTCATCAATAAAATACGCCACCGGTACTTCGAGTAGCGATACTGTAGTGGTGAGGGCGGCAATGGCAAGAAGCAGGAAAAAGAAGGCGCCAAACACCTGGCCCAAGGGGATTTTTGCGAAAATCACCGGCAGAATATTGAAAACCAATCCCGGTCCTTCAGCCGGATCCATGCCCTGGGAAAAAACAGCGGGAAAGATAATGAATCCCGCCGTTACGGCGATAAAGGTATCACATAAAGCGATCCAGCCCGTTGAAGCGGGAAGGTTCTCGGTTTTTTTCACGTAAGAACCATAGGTGATCATGGTGCCTATGCCCAGGCTCAGGCTGAAAAAAGCCTGGCCCATGGCTGCGATGATCACCGACGGGGTGATCAATGAAAAGTCGGGTTTGAGGTAGAATTCGATTCCGGCGCCGGCACCTTTCAGGGTCAGGGCGCGGATCATCAACAGCAGGAGAAGCCCCAGCAGCACGGGCATCAGCATTTTAGACCAGCGTTCGATGCCGCCGGAAACTCCCCGGGATGTCACGTATACGGTAAGGCCCAGAAAGACGGCAATCAGGATGATCTGCAACACTGGTGATGAGGTGAAGGTTTCAAAGTTCTGCCGCGACATCGCAGCCGCTTTGTTGCCGGCCGTGCTCAGGCGGCTGAATTCGCCACGCAGGGCTTTGAAAAAATATCCCAGCGTCCAGCCGGCGATGACGGCGTAGTAAGAAAGAATCATGAAACCCGCGGTGACGCCGAGATAGCCGATCCCTCTCCACAGTCCACGAGGCACAATGGCCTTGAATGCCCCCACCGGATTTTTGCCCGTGGCGCGTCCCAGTGCGGCTTCCGCCAGAAGCACCGGAAGGGCGAGTGCGGCAATGGCGGCCAGGTAAATGATCAGGAAAGCGGCGCCGCCGTTTTTCCCCGCCGTGTAGGGGAAGCGCCAGATGTTTCCCAGCCCCACTGCTGAACCGGAAGCCGCCAGAATGAATCCGATACGGGAATTCCAATTGCCGCGCTTGGTCATGTCCCTTTGCTCTCTCGGTCCCATTCAGCATACCTGGTTGGAATTTCGTACTAACACAGGCGGGAAGGCTTGTCAAACCGGTTTCTTCCCGCGCTTGATCGATAGTTCAGGTGGTGTATAATGCGCATGGCTTTCATTCATGGCAGATAGAGAGCGAGGAGATGATATGCGTCACTGTCTTTTGCGTTGGTTTTCCCTGGTTCTACTCCTCTGCGGAGTTGCAAACGCGAATGAGTTGTCGCGTCAAAAAATACTCTCCCGCATTTTTTTCCAGAGCCTGCAACAATGGCATTACGCCGGCGTTAGCGTGGACGATGGTTTTTCTCGCAGTGGTTTCAAGAATTATTTTCGGGTTCTCGACCCCAACAAACAGTTTTTTACTGCCTTTGATCTGGCGCGTTTCCAGCCTTTTTTGCTGAAAGTGGACGATCAACTGGCCCAGGGCGAATTCGATCTCATGGTCCTGGCGTCGGAACAAATACGCAAGCGCATCAATGAAATTCGCGGATTCCTGCCTGAATTGGCAAAAGATTCCTTTGATTTTTCACGATCAGAAGAGGTCGAATTAGACGGCGAAAAACGAGAGTGGGTAACGGGTGTCGCAGATCTTCGCGAATACTGGCGGCTTCTGCTCAAACACCAAACCCTGATCCGCTTCCTGGGACGCGGGGAAAAAAGTAAAGACAGCCCGGAAGCCGTGAAAAAGGCGCTGGATAAAGCCCGAACCGAATCTCTCAAAGCATATATGGATATGCTGGAACGCATGCTCAAATCCGGCCCTGAAGATGACCTTGCCCGTTACGTCAACGCTGTTCTGGGAGTGGGTGACCCCCACACTGCTTATTTCCCCCCCAAAGAGCAGAAGGATTTCGAAATCGAAATGACCGGCAAGTTGGAAGGTATCGGCGCCCTCCTGGGGGAGGCGGACGGATATGTCAAAATTGTAAGCCTGGTTCCGGGGGGACCATCCTGGCGTCAAAAGCAGTTGGAACCTCACGATCGCATTCTCAAGGTGGGGCAGGGCAAGACCGGACCTTCCGATGATATCGTCGGCATGCGCGTGGAGGACGCGGTTAAGCTGATCCGCGGGCCCAAAGGCAGCGTGGTGCGCTTGACGGTTCGCAAGGCGGACGGACGCATTGAAGAGGTCGCCATTGAGCGGGACGTGGTGGTAATCGAAGAAACTTTTGCGCGCTCAACCGTGGTGCGTGGCGAGTCTTTGCAAACCAGTCTGGGATATATTTACCTGCCGCGGTTCTACAACGATTTTCAGGATAAAGGAGGGCGTAACTCCACCACTGATGTCCGCCGCGAGTTGGAAAATTTAAAGCAGCGGGGAGTTTCCGGCATCATCCTGGATTTGCGGGGAAACACGGGCGGGGCGTTGACCGATGCCGTCCGTATTGCCGGCCTGTTTATTGAAAAGGGTCCGGTCGTCCAGGTAAGGGATCGCATCCGCGGCACCCAGGTGTTGAAAGATCCGGACGATGATGAAGTCTATTCCGGTCCGCTGCTGGTGATGATTGACCGGGTCAGCGCATCGGCTTCCGAAATCGTGGCCGCGGCCTTGCAGGACTACAATCGCGCTTTGGTAGTCGGCGGCGCCCACAGTTTCGGCAAAGGAACGGTTCAACAGATGCTTGACCTGGACCGTATCGTACCCGACCAGGCTGAGAAACTCGGCGTTCCACTGGGTGCGCTAAAGTTGACGGTGCAAAAGTTCTACCGTGTGAATGGAGAATCCAACCAGTTCAAAGGTGTGCAACCGGATGTGTACATTCCCAACACATTGTCTCACCTGGAGATTGGCGAACGATACCTGCCTTTTGCCTTGAACGGTGATCGTGTAAAAGAACTGGAATATCCTCGACGCAGAGAAATTACGTTGGACCTGCGTGAGCGCTTGCGCAATCGCAGCCGGGAGCGGATCACAAGCGATCCCTATTTTATTGATTTAACCGAGTATGTCCGCTTGGCAAGAATCAACCGCGGGAACACGAAGGTGACGTTGAACCTGACGAAAGCCCGCAATCAACGGGAAGAATTGCGGCGGTGCCTGGAGAATGTGCGGGACCGTCGCGAAAAGGGATCGGGTCTGGTGTTTCTGGACACGGCAAAGATAGACGACTCCGGGGGGGAACGGCTGAGCCGGGAGTACCGGGAGCGTCGTCGTGATTGGCTAGAGAACCTGGGAAAGGATCACGTGCTCAAAGAGGGGTCCCGCATCCTGGAGGATTTGATCCGGTTAACGAGCGGTTGAATCACCGATTGAGTCGGACTCCCATGTTTATGTTTTCTCTGCATCCTGTTATAATCAGCCCACATGTGTTATCGCCGTTTGGGATGAAAGCATGTGCACATACAGAGTCACTGGCCGGAATTTGTTCTCAATTGCGATTGGTCAGGGTACGATAAGCGATGAACATTATTATCTTCGGCGCCGGTAAGACCGGCAGGTATCTCGCTCAAACCTGGAGTTCAGAAGGGAATAACATAACCCTGATCGAATCCAATCCCGAGCTATGCGAAAACCTGCGAAACCAGTTGGATGTACTGGTTATCGAGAGCCGCGGAATCAATCGTGAAGTGTTTAACAGTGAAAACTTTCGTGAGTGCGACCATTTTATCGCGGTCAGTTCCAATGACGAGGTGAACATTCTTTCCGCGTCCGTGGCCAAGAAAATCGGCGCGCGAAAAACCGTTGTACGTGTTCGGGAAGATCGCTTTGGTTTCGTGGACGAACTCATCGACCTGAACTATTTTGGTATTGACATGATCGTTCACCCCGAAATGGAACTGTCCAGGGAAATTGAGAACCTGCTGAGTTACCCTTCGGCAATTGATGTGTATGAATTCTACAATGGTCGCATCATGCTGTTTTCCACCCTTGTCAGCCAGGATTCACCGATTGTGGGGCACTCCCTGGCTGAAGCTGCCACCCTCTTCTCCCTGGAACACGTGCGGGTTGTGGTGATTGAGCGGGGTCTTGAGGCCCATATTCCCAGGGGAGACTTCGTTGTGGAGAAAAACGACAAGTTTTTTGTAATTACCGGTCGCGAGTACCTGGACGAGGTTTTTGCCATGACCGGATCTCACGACAGGCATAAAAGTCGCAATATCATGATTCACGGGGGTGGAAAGCTGGTGGAGACCATTGCCAAATACCTTGAACTCCAGGGCGGCTTCCACCTGAAAATCATCACCGAGGATGAAAAGCAGGCGGAGTACTTTTCCGAGACGCTCAACGACTGCCTGGTTGTTCACGGGGAAGGAACGGATCTGAACACCCTGGCGGCGGAAGGCATTATTGAGATGGATTTTTTCCTGGCGCTCACGGTCAGCGATGAGATCAATGTGGTCTCATCACTGCTGGCCAACCACTTGCGGGTCAACCGCACCATTACGCGTATCGAAAAGATCGATTACCTTCCGGTCAGCAAAACAATCGGGCTTTCCCGTTGCGTAAACAGTTCAATCGCCACGGCCAACGCCATTATGCGTTTCATGAAGCACGGGAAGGTGCTTTCCTCTTCCACTTTGAAAGGCACAAACGTGGTGATGATGACCTTCCAGGTGTCTGAGGATTCCCGCTATCTGGGGATCCCGCTGTCGGATTTGCAGGCCCAGATTCCCAGGAACGCCATTATCGGTGCCATCTACCGTGATTCTCAAACCATCGTTCCCTCCGGTGAGGACAGCATCAAACCCGGCGACGAAATGATCGTTATCCTGGAGCGGGAAGCCCTGCGACGGGTTGAAAAGATGTTCGGCTGATCTTCAGTATGCGTAAAACCTTTAACTTTTCAACGGTTCTGCATATCCTGGGCTACCTGGTTCTGATGATCGGATTCATGCAGTTGTTGCCCCTGGGAATATCTGTATTGTACAGAGAACCTTTGTATGAAGGTTTGCTGTTGTCCATGCTCTGTTGCTTGATATCGGGTTTTGTGGCCATCCGTATTTCCTCTAACGGCAAAGAGCTGAGTTTTCGCGACGGCTTCCTGGTTGTGGGACTGGGATGGCTGCTGATGGCTTTGTTTGGGATGCTTCCGTATCTCTTTACCGGAGCGATCCCCTCGGTTACAAACGCTTTTTTTGAGTCCATGTCGGGTTTTACCACCACGGGAGCTTCTATTCTGAATGATATTGAAGCCATGCCCAGGGCGATCTTGTTCTGGCGTGCCTTTACTCACTGGATCGGAGGTATGGGCATTATCGTATTGTCTCTTGCCGTTCTGCCTCTCTTGGGTATCGGCGGGATGCAGTTGTTCAAAGCGGAAGTGCCCGGACCCACCGCGGACAGGCTCACTCCCCGGATCAAAGATACGGCCAAAGTGTTGTGGCTGGTATATGTGGGGATCACACTGGTGCAAGCGCTGTTATTGACTTTCGGAGGCATGAGCTTTTTCGATGCGGTCTGCCATGCCTTTGCCACCATGGCCACAGGTGGCTTCAGTACCCGGAACGCATCGATCCAGGCATTTCATTCCCCCTATATCGATGGCGTGATCACTCTCTTCATGTTTCTGGCCGGAGTCAACTTTGCCATGCACTACAGGTTCCTTCTGGGACGATTCAACGTGTATTGGAAAGATTTCGAGTTCAAGATTTACCTTGGAATTGCGCTGGGCGTCACCGCGGTGCTGACTTTTTCCAATTTCATTGCCGGCATATTCGGTTCGGTTCTGGAATCTTTGCGTTACAGCGTGTTCCAGGCGGTGTCGATCGGCACCACTACGGGATTTGTGACCGCGGACTACGAAAAATGGACCCCACTCGGCCAGGTATTGATTTTTCTCTTGATGTTTATCGGCGGATCAGCGGGCAGTACCGGCGGAGGCATGAAGGTAATGCGGTTCATCGTGGTGGTGAAACAGGGCATGATCGAGTTGCGCAAACTGTTGCATCCCCAGGCCGTAATCCCTTTGAAATTGGGCAGGCGGGTCATTCCACGTCAGGTGGTTCATTCCATTATCGGGTTTTTTTTGTTTTATGTCGGGTTGTTCGTATTTGTATCCATTATCATGACCACGCTGGGAATGGACCTGCTCACCGCCATCGGGGCTTCGGCATCCTGTATCGGCAATATCGGTCCGGGCCTGGGGTTGGTGGGACCCACAGACAATTTCGCTTTCCTGCCGGATCTGGGCAAGTGGATTCTGGCATTTACCATGATGGTCGGGCGCCTGGAGATCTTTACCGTGTTGTTGCTGTTTACCCGCGACTTCTGGTCCAGTCGTTAGCCCGGATTTCTTACTTGCATTCCCCCCGCGACTTCCTTAATTCATTCTTGTGATGGGAGCTTGTCATGCTCGTGATGGGGGTGCAAAAGCACCCATGTGATGAGGAACTCTCCAGGCTCTGTGATGAAGTATCTGAAAGAATTGTGATGACCTGCACTGTTATACCTTCTACTTTCTACGGGGCGGTTCACGAACCGCCCCTTGACTGTCTCCTGCCTTCCTGTCACCTGTAGCCTTCTCTTCAACTCTCCAACTCTTTTTAAGCATAAAAGAGCAGGCGGTGAGCACCGGCGAGCTTCTCTGGAATATCCAGGGCCTGGGGGCGGTATTCCAGGCAGTTACCGCAGTGGTTGCAGGCGTCTCCGCGCCGGGGGAGTTCACTGTACAAGGCGCGGGCCTTGCGCCAATCCTGGTCATCTACGGCGTAGCGTTCAAAACGCAGGATCTCCGCGATAGGTACTTGCTGGGGACAGTGGGGCTGGCAGAGGGTGCACAGGCGGCAGCCGTTATCAGTTCCAGAGCCTTATTGCCTTCGGGCCGGATATCGAGAAGACTAATCGGTCTGGAAGCGCAGGCCGGCCATCACCCGGGTTCCCGGTGCCGGGTACCCGTATATTTCGGCGTAATCGGCGTTGAAAGCGTTGGTCACCCGGGCCTCAAGGGAGAGGGTGGGGGTGACGCTTACCGTGGCGTGGAAAGAGAAAGTGTTGAACGCGGGAACTTCCACAACCGGAAAGATCCAGTCAAGTTCGTTAAAGTCCAGCCGTCTGCCCACGTACACCATCTCGCCCCCCAGGGTGAAACGGGGGCGTGTCCAGGTGAAACCCGCGGAAACGGCGTGCTCCGGTCGCCTCAGCAGTTGCCGGTCGTATTGGCGGTCATGCGTGTGCAGCCAGGTCCAGGCGGCCCGGAGTTCGAGTTCCGCCAATGGTCTTAACGCCAGGTTGGCTTCCAGGCCGCGGATGACGGCTTCGTTCAGGTTGGCGTACCTCCAGGTGAGGGGAGAGAAACCGATCAAGTCGCGGTAGCGGGTATCGAACCAGACGATTCCCAGGTTAAAGTCTTTTCGATAGAGATCCACGCCGCCTTCAAGAGAGCGGCTGGCCTCGGGTTTCAGGTTTGGGTTGCCCCAGGAGGGGTTGAGCCGTTCCGGCAGGGTGGGGGCGCGGAAACCCTTTCCCCAGGACGCCCGCAGCTTGAAATGATCCGTAACCAGGAAGGACGCGCCTACCTGGGGAGACCAGGCGGCGTTCACGTCCCGGTACTTGTCGATGCGCAGGTTGGCTGTGAGCAGGAGTTTGCCCAGATTGAGGTTGCTGCCGGCATAGCCGGAGAAATAACCGCTGTTCTCGTCGTCCATATCCGCCGTGTCGCCTGTCTGGTTCATAATGGTATGAAATGCGGCGTTCAAGCCGGCGCGAAAATGCCAGCCGGGTGTGAATCGCCCGGAAATCGAGGCATCGAAATCGTTGATCCGGGACCGGTTCTTGAAATAGGCAGCCCAGGCATCATTGGGGTCGTTGAATTCGTAGACATTCGTGTTGTGGGAGAGTTGGATCTTTATGCGGATGTGCTCGCCCCTCGTCCAGGTTATGGGCAGGGCCGCCATCAGGCTGCCCTGGTCATACCGCCGGTCGGGTGCAGGCAAGCCCATATAGGTGGGAATGCCGCTGGAGGCGGAATGGATGAACAATTGCAGGCCCGCTTCCAGGCTGCCCCGTTGGAACATGGCCCGGGCGCTGACGCCGCGGTTGTTGAATTCATCGTTGTCCAGGTCGTGGTTGAAACGGTTCAGGTCGGCATTCAGGGCCAGTTGCCAGTCGCCGAAGCGGCCGGCGGCGTGAACAGCGGTTTGCCAAGTGCCGTGGCTGCCGAAGCCCGCCGCGGCACTCACACCCTCGTCGCGGCGGGAAGTGAGGCTCACCACGCCCCCCATGGCGCTGGAGCCGTATAATCCACCCAGGGGACCGCGTACGATCTCCACTCGTTCCACCAGCAGTGAGGGGATCATAGAGAAATTCAGTCCCAGGGAAGAGGATGGATCACTGACCTTGACGCCGTCAATAATGAAAAGGGTCTGGTTGACCGCGGCGCCACGCGCGAACGCATACGACATCTGGCCGAAGTGGCCGCTGTTCAGCACCAGGAACCCCGGTGTGCGGTTCAACAGATCTTTCAAACCCCAGGCGCCCATGGCCTGAAGGTTTGCTTCCTGTACGGTTACGCTCTGAACCACCCTGTTCAGAGGGATCCGGCCGACCACTTCCACGGTTTCCACAATGGTTTGGGTTTCATGGGATCGCTCATTGGTTTTTTCCATTGCCGGGCCCGGAACGGCCAGGCAGGTTATCGTCATTCCCAGGATGAGTGCCGCGAAAAACTTCATATTATCCTCCTGATGAATATTGTGGAGGGGACATTTCTCCCACCGGAACGCCCTCCGCGGTTCCAAGCGGCTGGCCGCGGAAAGGCAGGTCTTCCGGCTTTCGATAACCCGGCCGCCTTCCCGCCATCAGAGGCAGTGGCGCCTGGCCGGGTCCCGGCGACAGACAGCCGCCGGCGGCGGATCAACCGCCGATCGGATACGGCAGCGGGGGCTGCGGGCCCGGGGAGGTTTACTCCCCTGCCACTTCCCTGGACCGATCCGGGCGATTCAATCTTACGCGCTGTCTCCGGGGTTGTCAAGGGGTAAGCGAGCAGTTGTAAGCGCATTGATCCGGCCCTTGACTTTGCGCCATATACTGGAGTAAATTGTGTTGGGAAATGCACGATATGATTCCAGAAAAGGGTGATTTTACCAGGATCTCCGCTCCGGGGCTGTTATTGCATATTGCGGAGTCGGGACTGACGGGGATACTTTACCTCAAGCAGGAGGAAACCCTCAAGGCACTCCATTTTGATGGCGGACACCTGGTTTGGGCCATTTCCAATTCCGTGGAGGACAAACTGGAGCGGATATTGCTGGAAGAACACCTGGTGGATGAGTTGACTCTGAATCGCATCCGGCGCCAGCAATCGGGGACCGCCTTGGGCAAAAGCCTGATTGAAAAAGGCCTGCTTTCGGTTGAACAATTGGTGGAATGCACCCGTCTGCAGTTTAAGCGCATCCTGGATGATGTCTTGGCCTGGAACCGGGGAGGTTTTCAAATTATTGCATCTCCACCCCCGGAGAACCTGTTCAAGATGGACTTGGACCTGGTCTCCATGGTGTTCAACTTCGTATTGGAAAATGTTTCCGTGGACCAGGTTCACCAACGTATTCCCGACTTGTCCGTTCGGCCGGAATCCCGCGCCGATGACAAAAGGGTCCAGGCGTTTAACCTCAGCCAGAAAAAGCGGGAGTTTCTTTCCCATTTCAGCGGCCGGGAAAGCATAGAGGATATTCTTTCCCGCTATGCGGATTCACACCGGGATGCGTTGATGAAAGTGGTGTACTTTTTTCTGTTGGCAGACCTGGTTCGCCTTCCCGGTGAACCGGCGCCCATGGACGATCCGCTTGGTGAACCACAGCAAGCGTTTTCCGCTGACCTTTCGCCGGAGTCCTCCGCGACGGTGACCGCTGAAAGTGAAACCGTTCCCCGCAGACAAGCCGAGGATGGTTCCATGCCTCAAGCGACCGATGATAAAGAAACGGAAGCGCCCGATGCCGTCGGTGCGCCGGAAAGCGTTCTGGACCTGGACCTGGAATCCGCGGAACCTGCTCCGGAATTCTATTCCTTTACCGATCTGAATCGAAAGCAAAGCGCGCATGACATGGTTGGTCCGGAGTCCCTGGATGGGGCTGATTCGCATGTCGCTGAAACAGAACCGGATTCATTCGCTTTTGACAAAGAAAAGGAACCGCAAAGCGAATTGGATTTCTCAATCGCGGACGAAGTCCCGGTGGAAACCAGCGTGGATGATTTGGTTAAACGGGAAACCCGCCAGGGCCGACAGGTCAACATGCTGTTGATCATGATATTCGCCATCCTGGTGACCAGCGGCGCCATTTTTCTGTTGTTGACATCCGATACCCAAGACATTCCCGCTTCCGACACCAAACCCACTGTGCAGAAAGTCGCCGCTGAAAACAAAAAATCAGGTGAGCGGGATACCCTTCCCGCAAAAGAGCAGGCAACCGCGAAATCCCCAGCCATGGTCGACACCAGGGCCGATGCGGGTAAAAAATCCCGTATTAAAGATACGGATCCGCAAAAAGCCGAACAGTCGGAAAAAAAAACACCTGCAACGATCCGTCCGGTCGCGGGCGGCGATGCGCCCCTGCAGTTGCTGCGGAGCGGGCGCTATCTGGAGGCGGCGCAAGCATGGCGTTCGCAAATGGCACAAGAGATGTCGGGATTCTCGATTCTGCTCGAGCTGGATTGCCTAACCGCTTCCGTTGGCGCTGCTTTCAAACGCATCCATGAACCGGACAAATTTTTTCTCTTGCCGCGAAAACGCGGGAACCGCAATTGCTTCCTGGTGATGTGGGGGCGTTTCAGCAGCGAAGACAGCGCCCTTGAAGCCATGCGCGGCCTGCCCGCCTATTTTCTGAACCAGGATCCACCCGCCAGGGTCATTGATTTGGCCACATACCGTTGAACCCGCCCTGTTTCCAAGATAGAAAGAGTATGAATGCCGAGAAATCATAACTGGTTGAATGTTGCCGACGTGGCCCGCTTGTTGCAGATTCCCGTGGTCAAAGTCCAGCGTTGGGCGCATCAGGGCAAGATTCCCTGCAAGTTCAGTGACCAGGGAGTCCGATTCCGGCGCGAGGATCTGGTGTTATGGGCCCATTCCCATGATTTAACCATCATGCCGTCCCATGCGGAAAAGGCGGGTTGCCGGGATAGAGATGACCGCTTGTTCCAGGCCGTAGCCGCGGGCGGAGTGGAGTTTGACCTGGAAGGCAAAGATGTCTACTCCGTACTCGAAGCCGTGTCGAATCGTTTGCGTTTTGATCCCCCCGTGCCGCGGGATCGTGTGTTTGAGGAATTGCTGGCCCGCGAAGAGTTGGCGTCAACCGGAATCGGCCGCGGCGTGGCCATTCCCCATCCCCGCAACATGTGCGCCCTCAACGTCAATCGCCCGCGCATCACCTTGTTCTATTTGCGTCAACCCGTTGACTTTGCCGCTGTGGACAGCCAGCCGGTGGATCTTTTGTTTGCCATGTTCAGCCCGGACAATCCCACCCACCTGGGGCTGCTTTCCCGCCTTGGTTACCTGCTGCGTCGCGAAGATTTTTCTTTGCACTTGCGGGGTTGTCGATTGCCCGAAGAGGCCCTTGCAATGATCCGGGAGAATGAAAAAACCATTTTTTCCGGTTTGGACGGATCCGGTTAAGGCATGTTCTCTTTGCGGCAGCGAGTCGGCAACCTTGACCATCGCATTCAACTCGTGATGATCGGTGTGCTGGTAGGGGTCTTCAGCGGATTCGCCGCCCTGGGATTGAACCTGGCATTGAAGGCAGTTCCCCGCTGGCTTTCGCGCTTCGGCCCGTCCATCTACTGGGTTTTGCCCGCCGTGGGGATCCTGCTGACCGTGTTGTTCCTGCGTTACGCTATCCGGGACCGGTCGGGCCATGGTGTCCCCGAAGTCATATTCAGTGTAAGCGCCCGGGGCGGGCGTTTACCCGGAAACTCGGTGTTTTCGCGCCTGGTAGCCAGTTTCCTGACCATTGCCAGTGGTGGATCCGCCGGGCCTGAGGCGCCGGTTGTGATCTCGGGAGCCGGTATCGGTTCCCGCGTAGCCGCCTGGCTGCGGTCCAATGACCGCATCCGTGTCGCCGCCACCGGATCCGGCGCCGCCGCGGCCATTGCCGCCATTTTTAATGCCCCGGTTACCGGCATTGTTTTTACCATGGAAGTGATTCTGGGGGAATGGGCCGCGGTAAACATGCTGCCCGTTGCCATTGCCTCGGTAACCGG
>DSBM01000046.1 GCA_011049425.1 Candidatus Aminicenantes bacterium | reverse complement strand
GCCGGGATCCCGGCGCAACACCTGATCTCCGCCTTCGAGAAACTGCGGGATCACAGTGGCGGAGGGGACGAGCGCGGAAACTGGCACCATTATTCCGTTCCGCAACGCATTCGATGGCTGCGCCGTTGCGTGGAAAACCCGGCATTGACGGCGCAGCATGATCGCCATCTCAGACGCGGCCTGGTGGTGTTCGTGTTGGGGCTGATGGTGTTTGCCGGCTTCGCTTTTCGCACGGGTACGGACTCCGGAGCGGTTATCTCGCTCAGCCGCCTGGATCGGGTGGTGGCCCAACGATTGACGGATCATCCGCACAACCCAGGCTTGTGGTCGCTGCTGGGAAACCTGAAGTTGGAAAGAAAACAGTGGCCGGAAGCCATGGCGGCTTTCCGACGTTCATTGGATCTTCAGTACAATCAACCCGATACATTGAACAATTACGCCTGGATATTGCTGACTTGCCCGGATAAACAGTTGCGCAAACCCCGTCTGGCTTTGCAGTTGGCTCAGGATGCCCTGTCTTTGCGACGGACTCATTACATACTGGACACCCTGGCGGAAGCCCTTTTGGCCAATGGCCGGGTTGAGGAAGCGGTGGATGCGGCCCGGGAAGCCCTGGCTCTGGCAAGTGAAAACCAAGACTACTATAAGCGGCAATTGGTGCGCATGCAACGCGCGGCACTGGCGCGCGGTGCAGAAAGGTTGTAACAAAGAGAAAAAATTTTGGGAATTCCAAGGAGGTTTGACATGAAGCGGAATTTGAGGCGAATCGCATGGCTGGTGTTCCTGATTGTCATGGCGGCCTGCTCTGGAGATCCGGATGCCCGTTTTATGGAGGAGTGGAACCAAATCAAGGCTGAATTCACTCCCCTTTTCGAGACGGTCGCCCGGTCCGATAAGCAAGAATTGGAGGCACGTTATAAAGAGAAACTGGAAGCCCTGGCGCAATCGGCCCAGCCCGGGCATCTTTGCGATTCCAGCCGCTTGACCTATGCCGAAATCCTGTTGGAATTAAAAAGAATCGAGACCGCTGAATCCTTTCTGCTCCCACTGGCTTCCCATTCGGATCCCGACCTGCACATCCGGGCGCTGAAGATGCTGATTCGGGCTGCGGCGGCTCGCAAAGACGCCGATGCTTTGAGGCAGCGCTACAAGGACCTGGATTCCGCCCGTAACGGCGAATTGGAAAAGGACGCTCCGTTGCTGTTGGAAGCGGGCAGCCACATGCGGGATGCCGATCTGGAGTTGGCCCTGGAACTCATCGACCGCGGGCTTTCCCACCCCATACCCGAAAGCGCCGTTAACGTACTGAATACCGCCATACATATCCGGTTTGTGGACGGCGGCCTCGGCCATAGTGAGCGGGGGGTGTTTCTGGAACGCATGGCTCGCCAATATGCTGATCGCCCGCAGATCATCACGCAGATCCAGCGGAAACAAGGGTTCCTGGAATTCCTGGGCAGGCCCGCTCCCGAGTTGGACCAACCCGGCACCTGGTTGAACAGCGATGGTCCTCTGCAACTGAAAGAGTTGAGGGGGCGCTACATTCTGCTGGATTTCTTTGCCCCCTGGTGCCCGGATTGCCGCAACAGCTTGCCGGAATTTAGGCAATTGGGGCGCAAATTAAAAGATCGGATGGCAACAATCCTGATTACCCGTTTCTACGGTTTTTACGCTGACGAAAATACCCCCGCCCGGCGTAACCTTTCAAAATCGGAAGAACTATCACTGATGAAAGACTACCTGGAAAACAAAGAAGTAGAAATGCCGGTTTTCGTGGCTGCCGATGAGGAAACCCACAATCGTTTCAATGCTTCAGCCATTCCTCATTACGTGCTGATCTCTCCGGACGGCAATGTGGTTGACCTCTGCATGGAGAGGGTACACGGATTTTTTACCAGGGTGGAAGCGCAGGTATTGGGAGAGCAATAGTCCGCAAACGTGCCTTACCCGACTTTATCAAGAGCCGGGCTTGAGTTCGATGAGGTAGAGCACGGGCCATTGCTTGCCTGTCACGAACAGCTGGTTTTTTTTGGGTCCTGTGGCGATGCCGTTCAGGACGAGCTCCGGATCGTTGCGCAGGTGGGCCGGTACCAGGGCGGCACATTCGATCCAGGCGGTTACTTTTCCTGATAGGGGAGAAATTTCCGCGATGCGCGTATCTTGCCAGATGTTGGCCAGGATGCGGCCGTCCACCGCCTCCAGTTCATTCAGAAAGGATAGGGGCCGGCCCGCGGCTTTTACGGTCAGGGTTCGCCGCAGGGAGAGGTCTTCGGGGTCCAGGAAATAGAGACGGAAAGACCCGTCGGAAGCGATCAGGGAATGGCCGTCCCAGGTGAGTCCCCACCCCCGGGAAGAAAAACGCATATCCAGCACGCGTACGGGCTTTAACTTTTTGCGGTCAAAAACCAGGCAATGGCGGGACATCCAGGTCAACTGGTAGATCCATTCCCCTCTCAGGGCAATGCCTTCAGCGAACAGGTTGTTTGCCAGGGAGTAGGCCTGCACCACTTTTCCAGTGGACCACTCCACCTTGCGCAACTCTGAACGGCCATACTGGCCGGTACTCTCATAGAGATGATCATCGTGATAGAGCAGTCCCTGGGTAAATGCCTGCGGATCGTGAGGCAGAGTGAGGATTACTTTAAACCCTCGTTGGGGGATGACATCCGCCGGCTTTGCGGTTAACTGGGTGCATAAAACAGCCAGGGCCAACAGGATCAACGGAATCCTGAGTAATGGATGCATCGACACTCCCTTCAGTTTATACCACAATAGCGGTACACGAGAAATATAAGCGATGGATACGGAAAATTAATAAAATTGGTTCTCTTCCATTCCGTGTGGGTTTGGAAGTTTTTTTTGAAAAAATGGAAAAACTGCAGAGAGTACCCTCTCGGGCATAATTCACCGCTCACCACTTCGGTCCAGACCCATTGCGGTCTTCG
>DSBM01000045.1 GCA_011049425.1 Candidatus Aminicenantes bacterium | reverse complement strand
TCCTGCGCGATCCGGATTATTATTACCACCACGCCCGCTATTTCATCTACAACCTGGACGAGCTCGTCCAGGTTGTAGATGAAATAGCGGGCGTGGTGGTAATAATAATCCGGATCGCGCAGGAAATGGCCCAGGTCGAAGAGGCGATCCGCATCGAAATCCCGGTACAACCCGTTTCGGCCGCGGAAATCGCGGATTCCGGAGAGGGTGGAGATGCCGGCGCCGGTGAAGGCCACCAGGCGGCGGCTGTCGCGTACCGCATTCAGCAGTGTTTCCAACCGGGGATCATTTGTCACGGTCCGGTCCTGTTGAGAAAAGCCCCCCGGATCCATCGCGGGTGGATCCGGGGGAGGCTGCTTATGCCAGGCCCAGGGCCCGGCTGTACTTTTCTATGATATCCGTGTAAATGGGGAATGCGGAAGTGAGTTCCTGCACGCGGCCGCGGATCTTTTGCAGGTAGGCCTCATCCGTGGTGTGCTTCAACGCGTCCACGATCAGTTCGGCAATGGTTTTCATCTCCGCTTCTTTCATGCCCCGGGTGGTTACCGAAGGAGTGCCGATGCGGATGCCGGAACTGACCAGGGGGGGATTGGTATCAAAGGGGATGGTATTTTTGTTGACAGTGATTCCGGCGATGTCAAGGGCGGTTTCGGCGTCCTTACCGGTAATGCCGAGCGGGGTGACGTCCGTTAATAGCAGGTGGTTATCCGTGCCTCCCGAGACGATGCGCAAGCCGAGATCCGCGAGCGCTTTCGACATCGCGGCGGCATTGCGCACGGTTTGTTTTTGATAGGATTTGAATTCCTCGCTCATGGCCAGTTTGAAACATACCGCTTTGGCGGCGATAATGTGTTCCAGCGGACCCCCCTGAATGCCGGGGAAGACCACCTTCTTCAGTTCCTTGCGGTGTTTTTTCTGGGAAAGGATCAATCCTCCGCGGGGTCCCCTTAACGTTTTATGGGTAGTGGAAGTCACAAAGTCCGCGTGGGGGACAGGTGTGGGATGCACACCCGCGCCCACCAGTCCGGCGATGTGGGCCATGTCCACCACCAGGATGGCGCCGACCGAATCGGCGATTTGCTTGAAGCGCGGAAAATCGATAATGCGCGGATAAGCGGAGGCTCCGGCCATGATCAGCTTGGGGCGGTGTTCCCGGGCAAGTTTCTCCAGGGCATCGTAGTCGATGGTTTCGCTTTCGCGGTTGACACCGTAAAAAACAACATTGTACAGCTTGCCGGTGAAATTCAGGGGATGCCCGTGGGAAAGGTGGCCGCCGTGGGAGAGATCCATGCCGAACATGGTGTCTCCCGGTTCCAGCACGGTCATGTAGACACCCATGTTTGCCTGGGTGCCGCTGTGGGGCTGGACATTGGCATAGTCCGCGCCGAACAGTTCCTTGGCCCGGTCCATGGCCAGCTTTTCACTCACGTCAACGAACTCGCAGCCGCCGTAGTAGCGCTTATTCGGGTAGCCCTCCGCGTATTTATTGGTGAGTACGGATCCCATGGCTTCCATGATGCCGTTGGGCACGAAGTTTTCCGAAGCGATCAACTCCAGGTTCTGATTCTGCCTGCGGGTCTCGTTGAGCACCACTTCAGCAATTTCGGGATCCAGCGTTGTCAGGTCTTTGTTTAATCCAAACATGTTTTCCTCCTCGAATATTGGTCGGTTACTGGTCTTTGCAGAAATTCGGCAATTCCACCGTTTTTTGCAGGTAATCCAGGCGGACCTGGTGCCGCCCGCCATCAAATGCGGTCACCAGCCAAGTGTGAATAATATCCTCGGCCGTTTTCTCCGAAATAACACGGCCACCCAGGCAGAGTACGTTGGCGTTGTTATGGCGCCTGGACATGGCGGCGGCGGCGGCGTCATGGCAGAGGGCGGCCCGGACCCCGGGGAACTTGTTGGCCACAATCGACATGCCGATGCCGGAACCGCAAATCAGAATGGCTCTCAGGCGGTCCGGGTCCCGTGCCACAGCACCGGCTCCATATGCCCCGTATTCGGCCCAGCTGGCGGGCTCATCGTTTTCCGGGCCCAGGTCATGAACGTCCAGGTTGAATTCACCCAGGATCCGCTTCACGGCGGTTTTCAACGAGAAACCCGCATGGTCGGAAGCCAGGAATATGGTTTTTTCGGGATTGCTGTAATGGTTCATCTCGTCACTCGTGCCGGGAACATGTACCGGACGTTTCGCTACTTTCTTATAAACCAACCGCAGCGAAAAGTCAAAACAGGAATGGTCAAAATCGGAAGGAGGACTCTACTGAATTGAAGCCTCTCCATTTTCATTGCAGGTATCGGTTTCAGTAGGAGGAAGGTAGGTCCTGTTGTCCGCCAGGAGTAAGAAGTAGATTTCCAGGCAAACCCATGCATCGGTGGCGGCGTACAATTTCTGTTTTTCCGTTAATTCCCGGCGTGCCCAATTGGTGCGCTGGGAGGATTTGATGAGTCGCTGATGCAGATAACGGGCCGCCAGGCTGCGAGCGCCCTGCTGGACAATCCCTTTTTCTGAGGCGATTCGGGACAGGTCGACAAATCCCGCGGCTTTCATGGGCCGCAACTCACTCAATTTGTCCAGGTCGTTGTTTAAAGCGATTCCCACTTTCTTTATGCGCTTGCTGGCAAGGATTTTTGCAAGTCGATCGTCGATTTCGATATGGGTCAGGTGAAACAGGTAAACCGTATCCGGAGTGGCCAATTGGATCAGAGAAACAGGGTATGACTCACCTTTCTTGAAGGCCGGCCGGCTCTCGGTATCGAATCCCAATACGCGATGGCGACGCAGGTGCCTGGTTGCCTTGCGTATCTGGTCCGGGCGGTTGATCAACTCGATGTGTCCCCTGAAACGCAGGGGTGGGAGCGTGTTGATGAAATCCTTACTGATCCGGTTTTCCAGGATTGGCTCCAACATGATTCTATTTGTGACAACGCCGGAACGGCGCGTTATCCTGCATTATAAAGCATTTTCTTCTGCTTTTCAAGGCAAAGGTTAGAGAAAGCCTGGTCGGTGGTGTGGGAGGTCATGCCCCGATGATTTTGACCAGCACGCGTTTTCGTCGTTTGCCGTCGAACTCTCCATAAAACACCTGCTCCCAGGGCCCCAGGTCCAGGCTGCCGCCTGTAACCGCCACCACAACTTCGCGTCCCATGATGGTGCGTTTGAGATGGGCATCAGCGTTGTCCTCACCGTTGTTGTGGCGATAGCGGCTGTGCGGTTTCTCGGGGGCGAGCCCTTCCAGCCACTCCTCCAGATCTTTGTGCAATCCGCTTTCATCATCGTTGATGAATACGCCGGCGGTGATGTGCATGGCGTTGCACAAGAGCAGTCCCTCTCTGATCCCGCTTTTTCCAACCAGTTCATGCAAAGTGGGGGTGATGTTGACCAATTGCCGTCTTTGCGTGGTTTTAAACCAGAGTTCATGTCGAAATGATTTCATGTCAACTCCTGTTGCCGGGAATCATTGTAACCGCTCTTTTCCGCAGGCGCTGAAAGGCTCGCGGCAGGACAGCCCATCCATTCACGGATCATTGGAGTTACATCCCCCAGATTCCGGATCCGCTGCCGGAAGCCATCCGCGTTGTCACCCCATGCAAGTAACGGAACGGGGTTGCGGGTATGGGAGCGCAGAGAACAATCTTCCAGGTTGCCGTGGTCACTGGTAAGTATCAGGATGTCTTTTTTCGGGTCCATCTGCTCCAGCAACCTCCCGACCAGTTTGTCGAGGCGACGGACCAGGTCAACACATTCAGGAAATGTTTTGCGGTGGGCGAAGATGTCGGTCTGAAAATACTCGAATAAGAGAAAGTCCACCCCGGCGGCATTGTTTGCAATGATATCCGCCGCTTGTTCCGGAGAATATTCAGGCATTTCCAACCCCAACCGGATCAGGGACAGGTTGGAAAAATCCTGGTACAGGGCGGTTCCCTGGCGGATATCCTCTTCATTGCGGGGTTTCATGCCGCTGCTGAGCATCATGCAGGTGGTGGTGGATAAGCGGCGGCGGAATTGTTGTGGGAAATCCGCTGAAAAATGGAACTGCCCGTCCGCTGTTAACTCCAGGTGTGGCGGGGAAAACAACTGAGAGTAATGGGGATAGGCGTTGAAAAACACAGCTTTCCGGCCGCAGTTGGAAAGGGACTTGAGCAGGTTGTCCCGGTATAGAACGCGTCGCAGACCGGATCCCGGGTAACTGCCCCGGTGGCCCCAGCGCGCGGGAATGTTGATGCCGGTATAGAGTGTGGCTTGTCCGGACGCGCTCTGGGGGATGCCTCCAACTCCCAGCAGGGCGTCAACCGCGGTTACGGGAGTGCCGTCAGGGAGTTTTGGCGAAGGTTGATGAAAAGGCAGGAAGCGACAATTGGCGGCGGCAAAAGGATTGGCCTTGTGGTTCGGGTTCAACCCCACGCCGTCAAAAAAAAGAAAAACAAAACGAGGGTTCCCTGCCATGGTCCTAGTACCATTTCCCATCGGGGGTGACGAACAACACTTCACGTTCCAGGCGGACACCGTGTTTTTGCATGACCACAGTGATGATGTGTTGGACAAACGCCTGCAGGTCCGTCATCCGTGCGCCACCGCGGTTGGAGATGAAATTGGCATGTTGTGAAGATATTTCCAGTCCGGAACGGCGCAATCCCCGCAATCCGGCGGAATCGATCAGGCGTCCGGCGGAACCTGCTTTGTCACGGCCGGGGTTCTTGAAAAAACAGCCGGCCGTGCGGGAGCCCCGCCCCGGGTGGTTTTTTCTGCGGTATTCAAAGTTTCGGCGAATTCGTTGCCGAACCACCTCCGGATCGCTGGGTTCAACCGCCAGGGTGATTTCCATTAAGACCGATTCTCCGCGCTTGAGCGCGGAATCCCGATATTGAAAACTGCATTCAGCCGGCTGGATTGAGGCTTCATTTCCCTTGGAGTCCAGGCTTTGCGCCTGGATGAAACAGGCGGACATGTCGCGGCCGAAAGCCCCGGCATTTACAACGACGGCTCCGCCCATGGATCCGGGTATCCCGGCCAGAAATTCCAAACCCGCGACGCCGCTGCTTGCACACCATGCCATTACGTTCAAGGTGGATTCCCCGCTTTGGACTGCGATTCGGTCGGCGGCAACGCGGCGGATTCCCCGGGTGCGGTTAACCACCAGCACCAGTTCAGGGGCCTGCTCGGGGAAAACCGTGTTGCTTCCCCCTCCGATTACGACATGAGCGATCTCTTCGCTTTTAAGAATCCGCAACGCCGCAATCAGCGCAGATGGGGTGAAAGCCTGGACCGACATGGCCACGTGTCCACCAATGCCGAGGGTGGTGTAATGGCCGGATTTGTCTGGTTGACGACAAATGATCCCCGGCAGGTCCGGGAGCCGGTCCAGGGACTTCATGGCTTCGCATCCCCGCCGGCAACGTAATCTCCATGACATGCCGCCTGAATGGCGGATACGTGAACGCGGGTGAACTCCGCAAGGTCATGAACACTGAACTGTTTCCTGGCTTTGGCTTTGAAGCCGTCCTTTGAGATGGCCTCCACTTCAAGGACATATTCTCCGGAATCACGCGGAAGCCAGGCCGTGATTGTAGGATCTGTCCGCAGGAGCTTGGTATTCAGTACCGGGGTTTTGCTTTTCCGCCGCCGTACACTCAAGTTGAATTCAGGCCGGATCAGGTTGATGGGACTGATTCGAAATTCCAGGGATCGGCCGGAAACTCTGGGAAATTCCGGCTTGATCTCTATTTCCACTCCCCTGCGGTTGGTCAGGGTGTGCAGCCGGACCTCGCCCTCTGATTCCACCAGGAAAAAGAGTCGTCCGCCTACGGCCAGGGGCGGATCCCGCAAGGGGTTGGCTCCTTTGTGGCTGGCGGTTGTGTGTTTTTTCCAGTTGAAAAAGCGGATTTCCGGAGCATGATGCGGGTAAAGAAACACCGCGATGTTTTCATCAAGACGCAACGGTGGATACAGGCGTGTTCCATTCAGGGAAGACCACCAGGTGTGTCCGCCACCGGGAGTAAAAAAATGGATGTGTTGATCCTGTGGCAGTACCGCAACGAGTTTTCCGGCATTTATTGGCGCCAGCTTGAGGATCCGGGGAAGGGGCGCCGTCCATTCGGGTTTGCGGGAACGGGGCGCCCATTTGATTAACAGCCGGTTCTCACCGCCGTAATAGAGATATTCGTCACGCAAAAGGAAATCACCCGCGGCTGGGTGGGGTAGTTTCGAACGTTGCGCGACAAACACGGGAGGTTGAAGTTGAATCAACTCGGTGCGGGAAAGGATCAATACGCGGTCGCCATGTATGCGGCAGGCGCGAAAGTCTGCGACTGGGATCTCGATTTCCCTGGACTTCGGATCGGAATCAAATGTAGTGGCCACCAGTTTGTTTTGTTTTTGAGTAACCAGGATGTTGTGCCCGATTGCCGCCACTTGTTCGCTTTCACTTGCGGGCGTAATGCGGTTGATTTCCCGGAATGTCTCCAGGTCTAAAATGATCCAGCGCAGGGGTGACTCTTCCGTGCGCAGCAGTAGTTTGCCGCCGCCGGAGATTATGCCGGGACGAATTTTGTCCGTTAACTGGGCGGTCATTACTTTTTCCAGATTCAATGGGTCCAATTTCAGGATGGTGCCGGACTTGCGAATCACGACCAGGTGATTTTTATAAACCGTGATGCCGGCAGGCTCAGAATCAGCCTCTGTATGCTTTAAGGGACGTTCTTCCAGTTGAGGGGTAATCTCCGGAACCGTGCGGGGGGTGCGGGCGCAGGCCCCCATCAGTATGCAAATGACAATCAACAGCGACGGGACTTTCATTAACTGGAATTATACGCAATTTGCGGCTCTCTGGTCAACGCGGATTACAGGTTGTCCGGGCGGATGTCAATGGGGTTGTTCAGTTGGAACTCCTCCGTGAATATCTCGCGCACGACTTCTCCACGCAAGTCGCGACTGAGTTGAAAGCCGGAATAGTAAAGCAAGGTAGGAAATATATCGTAGATCGAAATGGAATTCACCGGGTATCCTTTTTTCAAAGCGTTCTTTTCGTAGAGGAAAATAGTGCCCCGGGCATCGAGGGGCTTGTAAACGTAGACATCTTTTTTGCCGAACAGGTTGAGCAGGACACGGCGCCATACGGGCAGGGGCTCGAATTCGTAGAGGCTGATAATGACAAGCAGTTCGTCTTCGCCGGTGGTGCTGATCAGGTTGCCGATAATCGAGTCGTAATATTCATAGTATTTTTCAAGGATCCATGAGTATCGCTTGATGTCCGTTTCGGTTACGGTTTCAAACACGCGGTGAGTTGAGTACTGGGAGAAGTATCGGGCCACGTTGGCCAGACCGAAAAGGCGGGAACTTGAGTAGTAAAGCGGGGTGTCTTTCAGGTCCGGAATTCTGCGCTTGAGGTAGTCGTCAAAGAAAAAGAAGCGTTTCACCAGATCGTAACGGCGATTCATTTGATTAAGAAGATCAGCGTAAAGTGGTTTGAAGCGGCGATTGTATTCAAGGGAGCGTTCAGAGTACATGGGTGTAAAATCAGGGTAGATCAGGGAAAATGTGCCGAAGTTGTTGGCTTCATAATAATCGCGGATATGGTCCTTGACCGGAATGGCAAAGCGTCGATAAAAAGAAGTGACGCCGATGACTGAGGCATATCGAATGAACAGGTAGCGGGGGAAGAGGTCAAATTCCTGTTCCAGATCACCTACTTTGAATTTGACTTGTGAGTGGTTGTGAAAAGCCGATGGGGAAAGGCCGGACAACACGGTGTTGATTTGTGAGTGGCTGAAATTCGGTTTAAAGGAATGAATGCGCGCCCTGACACCGTTCTGGATCAAGAAATTGAAGTTCAACAATTTTTGTTCGGAAGACTGACTCAAAAGGTGGCTCACTGAAATGCCGTCGGCGATCACCAGGCGGATCCGGCGCGGCGTGACTTCCTGGACCAGTTGTTTCGGATTCACTGCCGGAATCCGGGGGGCATTCATCGACATCATTCCCGTAAACGTGTTCAGGAGTTGATAACTCAGGAAGGCCAGGAATGCTGCCTGTATCCAGCGTTTGCTTTTGCCTTTCTGGAGCAGAAACACCATGCCCGTGATGACCAGCACCAACTGGCCGATCAGAATGCGCAACCAGAGAGTGCCCGCCTCCGCGGAAAGGAAGCTGCGGTAGTAATCATAATTGAGAAAGTAAATTGCCGTAATGACGAGAATGGTAAAAGACAACAGATAGGTCAATGTCGGCGGCCAGATAATACCGACGGCAAATTTGCGCCCCGCGGCAAACTGGACAAAGAAATAGAGGATGGCTGTGACCAGCCACCAGCCGATTCCGTAGTACAACAGCAGGTAGGTGAACAAAAGCATGGAGTCTCCCGGAGTGACCAGCACTTCCGGATTGAGCAAGAGGATCAGCCCCGAAACAAAGAAGGTAAAAACCAGGGCACTCAGGGTGAAGTTAAAAAAGAGACGCAGGGGACGCCACAATTTACTTATCGAACTCCCGGTTAATGGGGGTGGAAATCAGCATTAAAGTGGTTTGGCCAACGCGGAATTCACTCTGATCGTCCACTTCCGTGATGGACACCTTTTCTCCGTTGATGAAGGTGCCGTTTGTGCTGCCCAGGTCCCTGAGCAGGATTTTCTCATTTCGTATTTCCACTGCCAGGTGTTTTCGGGAAACTTCCTTGTCAGGGATTATCAGGTCAACTTTGCCCCGGCCGATCAGGATGTAGGGCTTGCTGAGCTTGAATATGTACCCCGCCCGGGCGCCTTTGATTACCGCGATGGAGATCTTGCGATCATCCGGCAGTTTTAAATTTTCGTTCGACCACAGGGAATCCGTGATATTTTCCTGGATGATTTTGGCGGTGTCTTTTTTGCTGGCTGAGTCCTCTTTTTTCAAGTCAACGGCAAATACATTCTGGCAGCGGGCGCACTTGAACTTCTTTCGGCCGTGAATCTTGCCATCCGGGACACTGTATTGCGCCTTGCAATTCGGACACTCGATAATCATGTGCGTATTATAGCCCCACAGAAAAAATGATGTCAATGCAACTCAGGAAAGTTGAAAAGTTGGGTTCTCTTCCATTTTGTGTGGGTTTGGGGGTTGTGCTTATTTGAAAAAATGATAAGGCTGCATGAGAGTACCCTTTCGGGCACAAATCATCGCTCACCACTTC
>DSBM01000044.1 GCA_011049425.1 Candidatus Aminicenantes bacterium | reverse complement strand
ATTACCGTCACCGCACCCAACGGCGGCGAGAGCTGGGCGGTTGGCAGCACCCAAACCATCACCTGGACCACAACGGATATCAGTTCGGGCAAATTCCGTATCTTCCTGTTGGACGGCACCACCAGCCTGGGAACTATCGCCACCCAACTTCCCATAACCCAGAACTCGTTCAGTTGGACCGTGGGCCATCTGATTGACGCTCCGGACGTGGGCGCCGGCACCAACTACAAGGTCAAGGTCCGCATTATCAGTGATTTTCCCAATGATTCGAGCGACGCGCCTTTCAGCATCACTTCCTCGGCACCCCCCACGGGATCGATCACGGTCACCAGCCCCAACGGCGGCGAGAGCTGGGCCCAGGGCAGCAGTCACAACATCACTTGGAGTTCCTCGGGCATTACATCGGGAACCTACCGGATCACCTTATTGAAGGGCGGCGTCCCGGCGGGCATCGTGGCATCGGGCCTTCCCTCGTCTCAGCATTCATACAACTGGAACGTGGGTACGACCGATTCACCCTTCCAGGGTGCGGCGGCGAATTACCGCATCCAGGTGGAACACCAGGGTGGAACGGCATTGGACTTCAGCGATGGCGCCTTCGTTATCACCGTGGCGGAGGAATCACCAGCGGGTACGATCACGGTCACCAGCCCCAACGGCGGCAGTTGGGAGAAAGACAGCACCAAAACCATCACCTGGGAAGCGCCGGGAATTGCGTCGGGCACTTACCAGATCACGCTCCGCAAGGGCGGTTCTTCTCTGGGAGTGGTGACCACGGGGATTCCCGCGAGCATCGACAATTACTCTTGGAAAGTGGGTGAACTACAGGGGATCCACTCTGAGGTAACTCCCGGTTCCGGCTACACTATCCGGGTTCAGCTTCTGGGTGAATCCACCTATGGAGACAGCGCCCCCTTCGCCATCGTCATCCGCTTCTTCCCCCCCTGGCTGGACAAACTGAAACAGATGGAACGCCTCCGTATTCCCTGGTGGATCGATCCCCCGGGACCGGATCCGGATCCCTGGGAAGGCATTAACTTGCCCTTTGACAAACTCAAAGGCCTTGTCAACGAAACGAAAGTCCCCGTGAATGTCGGCCTTGTCCAGAATGGAAAACTGCTGGGCATCCTGGGCCAGTTCAAGGGCAGTCGATTCATCCCCGGAAACATGGCCAAACTGATCGGTGAAAACGGGCTGCGCTTCAAACTGGGTCGCGGACAACTCGCCGAATTCTCCAAAGGCGGCAACTTCGTCCTGCGTTTTGTCAATGCAAAGACCGGAGAAGTCATGTACAACCTGAATGTCCAGATGCAGAAACAGATGATGCAACGAGGTTTTCAAAAGATCCGGCACTGAAGAAAGTTTCGACAGGTATGGTCAAAGGGGTGTTCCCTGCGGGGGGCGCCCCTTTTTTTTTATGGATTTCTTGGATTCACGGAAAAGTTCACGGATTGTCACAAACCTGTTCGCCTGGTATTCTCGAGCGGGGATTAACAAGCCCTGATAAAAAATTGACATTTTTCAGGACTCCCCATACAATTGTGAATCCGGCGTGAAACCATTCATGGGTTCCGCCCTGAAACCCGATCTACAAGGAGGCCTCATGCTCAAGGGACATCCCAAAGGATTGATTGTCGCATTCTTCGCCAACATGGGTGAACGCTTCGGTTTTTATACCATGATGGCCATTCTGGTGCTTTTCCTGCAGGCCAAATACAACCTCAGCGCCGAAGCCGCCAGCACCTACTACAGCTGGTTTTACTATGCCATATACGCCCTGGCGTTACTGGGCGGCATAGTGGCCGACAGCACGAACAAGTACAAACTGGTGATCCTTTTCGGTATCGTAATCATGTTCTTCGGATACGGCGTTCTGGCCGTTCCCGGAATGCCCCTGACCATTACCCTGATCGGCCTGTTCGTAATCGCCCTGGGCAACGGCCTCTTCAAAGGCAACCTCCAGGCCGTGGTGGGACAGTTGTACGACGATCCCAAGTATTCAAAAGTCCGGGATACGGCGTTCATGATCTTTTACATGGGCATCAACGTCGGCGCTTTCTTCGCGCCTTTCGTGGCCACGGGTATCCGCGACTGGTTTCTGAGAACCCAGGGTTTTCTGCATGACGCCAGCCTGCCTAAGATGTGCCACGCCTATCTCAACAACACCCTCACCGGTGAGGGTGCCATCAACCACCTGGAGACATTGGCCGCCAAAGTATCCGGGACCATGATTACAGGAGCGGACCAGCTGCGCGAATTCGCCGCCAACTACATCAACGCCTTTGCCAAGGGCTATAATTACGCCTTCGGAATCGCGGCCGGAGCGATGGTCATTTCGCTGGTGGTCTACGTGGTTTTCAACCGCTACCTGCCCGGCCGCGTGAAAAGCGACCCCAGGAAAGGCGACCCTTCGCAGGTCGTGGCGCGCATCGCCAACCTTCCCAGCATCACCGTGGCCATCGGGGCGATTGTGCTTACCGCGCTGGTCTTCCACTTGCTGTTAAATGACCTTGCCCTGGGTATGGCAATCGGTCTTTTCCTTGGATTCGTGGCTTTCATATTCAAAACGTCCACGAAGCAGGAAAAACCCCGGGTGATCGCCCTGGTGCTGGTGTTCGTGGTGGTGATCTTTTTCTGGATGTCTTTTCACCAGAACGGATTGACCCTAACGTTTTTCGCCCGGGATTTCACTCAGCTTACCGTTGGACCGATCAACAACATCTTCTTTAACGTCGAGTCCATGCTCGTGTTTATCGGCAGCCTGGCCGGGCTTTTCCTTTTGTTGTTTAAAAAAGGCACACTTCAGAAGTTTATCGGCCTGGTCATGTTTACCGGTTTCGGAGCCGCCACCTACTACTTCTACTCCGACTACAGCGCGCAAAACCCCATCGCGCCCGAGATCTTTCAATCCTTCAACCCCCTGTTCATCGTGGTGTTGACCTTCCCCGTCATGGCGATCTTCGGCTGGCTGCGCAAGCGGAACATGGAGCCTTCGACGCCGACAAAAATCGGTATCGGCATGGTTATCGCCGCGATCGCCTTTGTCGTCATGTTGGTCGGTTCGCTGAAGCTGGCGGCTCCCAAATTGATCGCCACTCAAAACCTGACCGAATGGGACCGGATATCTCCACATTGGCTGATCAGCACTTACCTGATCCTGACCATCGCCGAGCTCTTCCTCAGTCCCATGGGTCTCTCGTTTGTTTCCAAGGTTTCCCCGGTACGTTTCCAGGGACTGATGCAGGGAGGCTGGCTCCTGGCCACGGCCACCGGCAACAAGCTGCTCTTCGTGGGCGGTTACTTCTGGGACAAACTTGAACTCTGGCAATTGTGGTCCATATTCGTGGTCTGCAGTATTCTGTCAGCCGGCTTTATCATGAGCATACGCAAAAAACTTGAAAAGGCCTCAATCGCTTGAGGCGTATGTTTTCACAACCGCCGGGGGGCGAGACCGCCCCCCGGCATTGCCCTCTGATCCTTTGTACACGCAGGTTCCCCACCGTATGGTCATGACCTTTGCTTCCGGTGTCGGTAAAGGAGGGAAAATCGCCATCGGCAACGTCACCAGAGTTCCTATCGCCTGGACCTGGGCGCGGCGTTCCATCTGATTTTATAACATCCGGCGGCTCTGTTGGTAAAAAGGCCCGGTCCGGGAAAAAGAACCTGCAGGAGGAGTGGACCGGACCCTGAAGCGGGACGGGGGTGCGATTCCCGGTTGCGGGATCCGGGAATCGCACCGCCCATCCGTTTATCGGAAACAACCGTCGGCACAATAACCTGGAGCAAATCCAGTTCCAGTCTGAATACGCGTCATTGTCACCGCTGGATGACAAACAGAAAAAAAAAGAACTCCCGTGGCTGCATTCCAGTCTCCTGTAACCTTTTTCCTCTCCAACTTTCCGACTTTGCGTATATTTACATACTGACAAGCACCGGTTCCTGCTTTCCTGTCACCTGTTACCTTCGCTTCAACCTTCCATCTCGATTTTTCTTTCCCCAGTCAATGACCTTCGCCGCGCAACATTCCCGGCCCATGCTCCAGGAGGGGCAGAATCAGTCGGGTACACAAGCGCACCGCCTTTACGGAACCCGGGAAGTTCACCACCAGGGTACGGCCATGGACGCCGCAAACCCCCCGGGAAAATACAGCCTGGGGCGTTTCCCGGCAGGACTCCCTGCGCAGCATCTCCGCGACCCCCGGTAACACGCGTTCACAGAACGCCGACGTTACTTCCGGGGTCTGATCCCTGGGACCAATGCCCGTCCCACCCGTGGTAATGATCCAGTCCACGCCCTTCCATTTTTCAAGCGCGATCCGAATGGCCGCGGAATCATCGGGAACCAGCCCTGCCTGAACCGTCAATTCCAGACCGCTTGATTCCAGGATGCCCCTGATTTCCGGGCCGGAACGATCCTCATAATCACCGGTAAAAGCTCGGTCAGAAACGGTAAGTACCACAATCTCCAGCATAAACGACTCCTCCGTGGATGACCCGGGTGAACACACCATGATCCGGCAATACCGATTCACCGGTTAAGCGCAGGATGGCGTTTTCCTGATGAAGAGGCTTACCCAACTGGGTGACCTCAAGTTCAACTTCTCCTATTGCAATCCGCCCCCCCACATCAACCTGCTGCCAATTAATCCCCCGGGTCAGAATGTTTTCACCGAAAGCCCCCGGACCGGCATATATGTGAGGATTTTTCAATGAAATGCCCCGCCACGCCGGAGCGGACACCTCCTCGGCCAGGAAACTGACCTGCCGGTGCCAATTGCCTGCATGCGCGTCACCCTCAATGCCCCATTCCGCTT
>DSBM01000043.1 GCA_011049425.1 Candidatus Aminicenantes bacterium | reverse complement strand
TTACGGAAGGAAACGGCAGGGGAAGCAATGCCATGAGAATGAGTTTCAGCGCGGTTCCACCTGACGGAATACGAATCGGGGTGGAGCGCCTGGGAAAACTCATTCAGTCAAAACTTAAATAAAAGGCACTCAAACGGACTGAGTGGGATGGGATGGTTTTTTAATTAGAAGTGCCGGGAAGAACAAGGGTGCCGGCTCACATCAGGACGACCGGGCAGGAAAGCCGGCAGGTTAATCCTGCCGGCCTGTTGTCTGCTTTGTTTCTGGAGATAGGATTTCTTCCAACCGGTTGAGGTAATTCTTGAAACGTTTCTCTCCTACGGGGGTGATCCGGCAGACTGTTCGGGGTCTTTTCTTGAAAAACGTTTTTGTGATTTGGATCAGCCCGGCTTCTTCGAGACGGGATAGATGAGTGCTGAGATTTCCCTCTGTAGCTCCCGTCCGATCCTTCAAGTAAGTAAAATCCGCCTCGTCCACCACCATCAGAATGGAGAGTACCCCCAGGCGTATCGGAGCGTGAACCACGGGGTCCAGCTCAACAGCCTTATTATTCATCCTCATTTTCCTTGTTTTCATGGCGTTGCAGAATGTAACCGGGGATGATGTATCCCAGAATGAGCGGAATAATCATGGCCAGGGCTCGCCCCTGATAGGGGAGAAAGGCGACCCCGACTGAAAACAGCCACCAGACGAGCGCCGCCGCGAAAAGGGTCTTCCATTCGTACACACAGGCCAGAATAAAGAGAAATGTTCCCGCCAGCATTCCGGTTACCGGCCCGATTGCGGGAAAATCATAAATGCCCAGCAGGGGGAAAGCAAATGCCGCCAGGAAAAAAGAGATACCAAAACCCATTCCCAGGATAGCACCGATGCGGTCAAACAGTGTGACTACCCGGGAGCGTCCTTTTTCGCCCCGGGCGAAAACGACGGTTACAATCGAACCGGTCAGCATCACACCACACCACACCGCCCAAATCCATTCGAACCGCTCCCAGCGACCGAGCAGGTAGGTACCCAGGATCCCGGCCATCACAACATATCCCCAGAGGATGAAATACTTTCCGCTGCTCCGGATCCGGCTCTTGGTTTTGGACAGCATCTCCTTGATTAATTGCACATCCTCATACGCTTTTTGTGAATTCATCAAATTCTCCTTTTTTTTGTACTTTGCCTGACAAAGTTATTATACATGCAAATACATTTGTGTCAACAAAAAGGGCGCTTTTTTTTATTTTTTTCTTTGCTTGCCAAATCATTCATGGTGTTCGCCGGTTCTTGAATATACAAAAACAACCGGCCTTTTGACCACTTTTAGATTGACAAAACGGTGTCTGGATTTTACCATCTGGCCGGAAGAGCCCGTTTATGACCACTTTTTTGATCATACTTGTCGTTACCGGCATTTTGCCGGTTGTGGACGTGATGCGCCCCTGATGGTGGTGCTTCTGGTTGTGGCTGTTCTGGCCACGCTGGTTTCGCTTTTCATGACCAATGTGGGTGCCATTGATTGCCAATATCGCCGCTATCGCCGGACTTGATCCGCGGCCCATGTTTTGTTTAACGTCATCGCTTAGGAGATGAGCAGATGCCCCAAAAAAATGCGAAATTAAGACCTTCCCGGGAAATGTCCAGCCTGATCTGGGTTTTGGCATTCGGCATTGTGTTCGGCTTTTTGCTCCACAAAGGCGGGGCCACGGAATACGACGTGATTCTCGGACAATTGCTGCTGACCGATTTCACCGTGTTGAAAATCATGCTTTCAGCCGTCCTGACCGGGATGATCGGCATTTACGCGATGAAATCCCAAGGATGGGTCAAACTCTATCCCAAAGCGGGCTCAATCGGCAAGAGCGTGATCGGTGGCTTGATTTTCGGCGTGGGTTTCGCCGTTCTGGGTTGTTGTCCCGGCACCATTGCCGGCGCGGTCGGCAACGGTTACCTGGATACCCTGGCCGAGGCCTGGCGGGGATTGTGATCGGTGCCGGTAATTTTCGCCGCGCGTTATGCGCGACTCAGTCAGGGAATCCTGCGCAAGGGTGATTTCGGAGACCTGACCTTGCCGGGGCTGTTGAAGGTCAACGATTGGGTCGTGGTCATCCCGGCGGCTGTCGTCATCTTTCTCTTGCTGTTCTGGATGGAGACCGCCGGATTGTAGTTACAGGAGGATGCCGCCCAGGCCTGGAACCACGCGTTTTTCTGGCGGAGTATCAAACCGGGCGGCGGCGGGAAACCGGCCGGACCTATTGCAGATAAGATTGACGGCGAATTGGGCGGGTATGCGGGGTTTGTCGAGGCTTTCAAGGCGGCCGGCACGACCCAGTTCGGCAGCGGTTGGGCCTGGCTGGTCCTGAACTTCGGGGAATTGCAGATCATCAAGACCGCCAATGCCGATACGCCCATCGCCCACGGATGGGTGCCGCTGCTGACCGTGGATGTATGGGAACACGCGTATTACCTGGATTACCAGAACCGGCGCGCGGATTAGGTGAGAGTGGTGCTGGACAAACTGATCAACTGTTATTTCGCGGCACAAAACATCAGATGATTGACATCCCGGTCACGTGGGAATTCAAGCATCCGCACGGAATCCTTTGAGAATACGGATCTCTTCGGGCCAGCGTTCCGGATCGGGGGTTTCCAGGATCAGGGGGACTCCGGCTGTACGGGGGTCCCGCATGATCATGCGGAACGGCTCCCAGCCCAGGTGGCCGTCGCCCAGGGAGGCGTGGCGGTCCACCCGGCTGCCCAGGGGACTGCGTACGTCGTTGAGGTGCATGCCACGCAAGTGTTCAAAACCCACGATGGCGTCAAATTCGTCCATTGTGTCCTGGTATGTTGTCTCTGTGCGCAGATCATAGCCGGCTGTGAACAGGTGGCAGGTATCCAGGCAGACAGCCACCCGGGAACAGTCCGTCACCTGCTCTATAATAGCGGCCAGGTGTTCGAAGCGGTGCCCCAGGGAGTGTCCCTGGCCGGCGGTGTTCTCGATCACTGCCGTCACCCCGGGCACTTCGGCCAACGCCAGGTTGATGGATTCAGCGATCAGCCTCAGGCCCTCCTTGTCGCTGCTTTCGCCCTTGTGGCTTCCCGGATGGAAATTGAGGGCGACCAGCTCCAGGGCGTGGCAGCGTCGCATTTCATCGATAAAGGCCTCCCGGGATTTTTTCAATCCCGAAGGCTCCGGGTTGGCCAGGTTGATCAGGTAACTGTCATGCGGAAGGATCAAGTGCGGCGGGAATCCGTAATGTGAACAGGCTCTATTGAACGCAGTGATTTCTTTTTCGGTCAATGGTGGAGATTGCCGGCGCCGCTGGTTGCGGGTAAACAGGGCGAAAGCCTCGGCCTTGATGGCTGCCGCATTTTCGGGAGCGTTGCTGACACCGCCGGCCGCGGACACATGGGCACCAACGGGGTGAGAGAGATTCACTCGACGATCTTCTCGATCACGATGGTCATGCGTGCCACCAACGCGCCGATGGCGCCGACGGCCGCCAGCACGGGCAGCAGGGCCGCCCCGACCAATCCCAGGGTGAGGGGGATTTCAATCAGGGTGGCGCCGTTTTCATTTTTTATGATGATGCGGCGGATATTGCCCTGGTGGATCAGTTCCTTGATGCGGTCGATGATCTCACCACCGGTGACTTTGAACTCTTCATGACGGGTCTTGCTGTCATCCTGTTTTTTTGACATCGGGTGCCTCCGTTACCAATCACTATACGCAAGCGCAATCGTACTGGTTCCCGCGCAAGATGTAAAAGCGCATTGTCTCTGTTGATCGTTCCCGCTATAATGAGAATGTCACCTCTGGCGGAGGATAAATCAAACATGGGCAATGTGGAAAAAAATACGGGAAACGATGGTTTAATAGAGTTGGAGTCGCTGTTGGAGAAAGACCTGCGAGATAGTCAATTGGCCGTGAAGGGTCTGGATATAACCAGGGACCAGGTGCGCCGGACATTGGTTCGGCTGGGAGTTTCTTTGTTGCTGCTGTTGTTGTTGTTCTGGCTTAATATATTTGAAAATATCACAACTGTGTTGATTGCCATCGCTCTTATTGTTTTGCTGGAAGGCGTGCTTTTGTTTGTCGGGCGTTCCGGGAATAAGAGTCATGGGCGCGGGGATTAGGCGGGCATGGCTGTCGGGAGAAGGAAAAAGGGTCGTGAAATGCTGATTGCAACCTTGATTATGGCCGGGATCGCTCTGATACTGACGGGAGTAGCGGTTGCACGCGGGGATGGCTCTCACCTAAAGGGATTGCGCCATGCCGGCAACATGACCCTGGAAATTTTGCCCATGGTTATTTTTGCTTTCGTGATTGCGGGCATGATCCAAGTGTTGTTGCCTCCGGACCTGGTTTCTCGTTGGGTGGGAATGGAGTCCGGCCTGCGGGGGATCACGATCGGAACCCTGGCCGGGGCGATTACCCCGGGAGGTCCCTATGTGAGTCTTCCGGTTGTGGCTGGCCTGCTGAAGGCCGGGGCTTCGCCGGGAACCATGGTGGCGTTCCTGACCTCCTGGTCGCTTTGGGCCGTGGCCCGGCTGCCCATGGAATTCGCCATACTGGGATGGCGGTTTACCCTGTTGCGCCTGGCGGCCGTGGTGGTTTTTCCCCCCATCGCCGGCTGGCTGGCCCTGCGTCTTTATCAGTGGTTCGGCCTGGGTATCTGAAATTTAGACTGCGTTTGGGATCTATTTCAGGGTTTGTCTCGTATTGAGGATAGATACGATGTCATCAACGCGACGCCTATCGCGTTGTGGGAGGTGAATTCATGAGTACACCCCGTCGTTTTTTGATCGACTCCCGCATGATTCTGGCCATCTGCCTGATCCTGGTGGGCGTGTTGATGTTATTGCACCGCTTCGGCGGGAACCTGGGATTTGAACCCTGGGACCTTTGGCCCTTACTCCTGGTGATCCCCGGACTGTT
>DSBM01000042.1 GCA_011049425.1 Candidatus Aminicenantes bacterium | reverse complement strand
GTCCTATCGGTTCTAATTCGATCTTGAGTCCCCCGGGGGGTATAGGTCTTATTGGTGGTCCTATTGATGAGCCCAATAGGTCCGATTAGTCCTATTGACGGGTCTTATGAATAGGTCCTACAGGACCTATAAGCCCCGCCCGCCTTCGCTGAAGCTTCGGCGGGTGGGGCTATCGCCCGAACAGCCAACCGCCCCCCCGGCGGGTACTACTCGAGAGAAGAAACCAGGTCGCGAATCACGTCCACCTGGGGATCGTCTTTGTCGGCTTTTTCCAGATAGGTTTTAAAAGCAACCACCGCCTCTTCCAGGTTGCCCTGATTGAGCAGGGCATAACCCAACTGGCGATAAGCCCTGGCCCAGTCCGGGCTGATCTCAATGGCCTGGCGATAGTATGTCACCGCTTCGTCGGCGTTGCCGGCGTTGAACAGGATTTCGGCCACGTTGTACGGCAGGGCCCGGTCGGAAGGATCAATCTCAATGGCCTTGGTGAAGTATTCCCTGGCCTTTTCGAAATCATCACGCACCATGAAGGCTTCGCCGATGCCGGCATACACCTGCGCGGCCGTGGCATTGCCTTCCATGGCGACACCTTCGGCAACCATGCCGTCCAGTACACGCTGGTAGGCGGCAATGGCCTCGTCGTACTGATTCAACTTGAAGTGGCAGTTGCCGATGTTGATGTTGACTTTGTAAAACTTTTCGTTCTTGGCCAGAAAGGCCTTGAACATGGCCAGGGCATCTTCGTAACGCCCGGCGTCATAGAGGTCGTTGGCGTTCTTGAAGTTTACCTTGGCGTCCTTGCCCTTGACCACATCGCCCTTGACATCATCCAGGGACTTGAGCACGATCACCTGTTCGGGGTTGCGGTTGATGCCGGATAGCTGGGTGCGGGAAACGGCGCGTACAAAGCCTTCCTTTTCCGCGGTGAACTGGTACTCACCCAAACCGAACCCGTGAATCGTCCAGCGGCCGTTTTCTGCCGACTCCGCATCAAGGGTCAGATTGTACTGCAACGATTCCATGGTGATCTTTACCCCGGGAATGGGATTACCGGCGGAATCCTCCACCAGACCCGTCACCCGTCCCTGCCCCCTGCCCTCCTGGGCAAAGAGGGCGAGGGTCGTCCCCAGCAGAATGGTTATACTGATCATCGCGATTCTTTTCATGTTCGCCTCCTATATGATCCAAACTATCGCTTTTCTTGTTGCTCTACAGGTGGGGCGGCTCACCTTTTTCCTGCCTTTACGCTTGTCATGCGGCGCGACTTGCGTCCGGACATCAGGTCGGTCACCACCACGTCCAGGGTGGATTTGCCGGGATCCAGGCGCACGGCCACGGGGATATTGAAGCGAAAATCCTCTTTCAACACGGCCTCCGCATTAAACTCCTCTTTCCAGTCGCGGGTGAATTTGTCTATCTTTTCCTTTTCATTGATCACCATCACGGCCACGTGAAGGTGGACCAGGATGCGATCTTCTCTTCGTTCAAACGCGACCCGTTTGGGACCGAAAGAGACCGTTACCTCGCCGGCGGCGGGATTGAAATCCACCTGGAAGTCGATCGCCTCCGGGAACGGGGAATCCTGTCCGCGCTTCACGATCATGTTGAATTTAAGTTCCTCGAGGATATCCATTACCCGCAGGGGCATGTATCTTTCGTCCATGCGGAAGATGCCGAAACCCCGTTCATCCACGAAGCGCAGGCGAAAGCCGCCGCCGCTGTAAGTGGTGCCGGTTGCACCCGAAAAGCCGTAGTACCAATCGATGACCCTGCCCTGCAGGCGCGGATCCGTGGTCTGGACATTTCGGTCCACTTCATCCGGCGGACCCAGTATCATGAAAAAACGGCCGCGGTCGGTGCGCCAGCCGGGGCGCTGCCCTTCCTGGAAATAGCGCTGCACGTGTTCAAAGCGGCGCAGCATTTCCATGCGGAATTCGTTGTCTTCAGTAAGGGGGTTGGGGTCCCGGATCTCCCAGAAATATTCGATAAAACGTTTTCGTAGCTGCGGCGAAGCCAGGTTGCGGTAGATGCGGCTTTCCTGGGACGTCATGATCGGCCTGGCCACCTGGTAAAACTCGTCCGTTTGCGGCTCCACTACCGGCGCGGGTCGATTGCCGCCACAGCCGCCAAGCAGCATGCCTCCGGCCAGGATCATGCCCGCCAGGCAGGCGGAATAGCGTGCGCTCATGGTTTCCTCCCCTTTTCCAGGCTTTGGAGCATTTTTCTCACGTCAACCTGGTCGGGATTCAGGCGCAACGAGGCTTCCAGCGCCTTGCGCGCCTCGACCTTTTCCCCGGTATTGGCCAGGGCCGCGCCCAAGGCGTTCAAAACCGAAGTGTCGCTGTCATAGACTTTGTTGGCTTCCAGCAGGGCTTGCACGGCCAGGGTGTTGTTTCCCTGGACGTGAAGGGCTTTGCCCCGCAGGGCGTGGTAATCAAACAGGTATTTGCGATCATTTTCCAGCGGGGCGATGATTTCAAGCAAACGCCGGGGATTGCGCTGCGCCAGCAGGAACTCGGCATAGGACTTGATCAGGGGGGGGAATTCCGGCTGCCTGGCCAGGGCGGCTTCATAATGATCGGCCGCGGGTCCGGGGCGGCCCGTGTTGGCGTACTGGGCGGCCAGCATCATGTCGAACAGGAACACCCGGTTTGACGGCAAGCGCTTGGAAGCAACCGGGGGATGAAACACCTGCTCCCGCGGCGCAATGGACAACCGGACTTCCCGGGAATCCAGCACTTCGTTCGCCGCGCCCAACAGGATGACCCGGACACGATAGGCACCATTGCCCGGGTTCTCGATTTCCATGTCGTGAACCCAGGTCTCTTTGCCGGCGGGGACATCCACCATATATGTACGGGCATAGGGGCGGAACTCCTGTTCATTTCTCACTTCAATCCTTGTTCTGAAGGCGGTTTCCGCACGGTCGCGATAAACGGAAAAGAAAAGATAAATCGATTCCTTCATGCCGAAACTGCTGTCCGGATCAATGGAAACCTGGCGGTCCACCACCTGGTAAGCCGCGAAACCTGGATCCCCCACGGGCTGAATGCGGTATGAGAGCAACGGACCGTACAGGCGGGGCGCGCCGCCGGTTGGGGCCGGTACCGTTACCTTGCGGTCAAAGTAACTGATTTCACGGTTCACCGAATTCTGCAGTACCGCAGAAAAGATGAACTCTCCCGGAGCCACGGGGAAGTAATCGGAAACCACAATCCCTTTGGACAGGCGGTTGTTGAGATCCTCCTCATTGGCATATACCGGAAAGTTCTTGGAGTATTTGAACAGTTCCCTGTCCGGATCATCGGCTGAGCGCAAAACCACCGTGAGCTCGTAATTAAAATAGAACTGATCGCGCTCATCGGAAAAGTCCACGGACAATAGTTCCGGAAGCAACGAAAAATGCAGGAAATGTGTGTTAAGCACCGGGTCACGCAACAGGGTCAACTGATTGCGGCTGTTCACGTAGTTGGTGACCACGTCCACGTCCACGATGCCTTTATAGTTGAGAAAGTTGCGCGCATAGGTGGCGTTTATGCGGCTTTTGGGCAGGTCATAAATGCGGGAGATCAGCATCGGCGCCTGAAGCGACGGGCTGTACCCGCTGCGTTGTTCTCCGGGAATCAGGCTCAAGGATGCCTCGGCGACCGTGGCGCTGTACTCTTTGATCGCCTTGTACAAAGCCTCGTAGTTCATGGGATCAATCGTATGCGACTGGGTGGTCAGCAGTGCCTGGGGTCCGTCCGCGGTGGGAAGATACAGGCGATACTGCCCCATGCCGCTGCGCTTGTAAAACACCACTCGGAACCCGGTCGGCAACCCGTTCTCGGCGTTGCCGAAATAATCCCAGATCAACACCGGGTGAAAGCCGTTGGTGATCACTTCCTCCTCGCTTACCGGAGGGCCCAGCAAAATATAGATGCGGCCGCGGTCGGTTTTCCAACCCGGAACCGGCGCACCGAACCTGAAATACTTGTTGGCATGCGCAAAGCGGCGCAGGTGTTCTTCGCGGAATTCGTTCTCCGGCGTGCCCCGAGTGGGGTCCCGTTGTTTCCAGAACAATTCGATCAAGGCATCCCGCTCTTTGTCTGATTTGAGACTCAAGAAAACCTTGCGCTCCATGGGCGTGATAATGTAATGGACCAGGTCCAGCCATTGCTGGTACCTTTCGTCCAGTTTTTCCGGGTTATCCTCTGCCGCAATGGGCGTGACGTTTCCCCATACCAGGACCAGAATCAGCAGCCCGATCCATACGCATCCGTGTCGCTTCATGTCTCTCCTCGCCATATACAGATGGAAATTCATCTTCATTATAATGGACCGTTCGAAATCCGTCAAAGATTCACTCATCAATTGCCGAAAACGCAACTACCGCGCAAGCTTCGATTTTCCCGCGAATAAAGTTACCTGACCAGAAAAATACTGATTTTTTTTGCC
>DSBM01000041.1 GCA_011049425.1 Candidatus Aminicenantes bacterium | reverse complement strand
TCATTTTACCTTCGGCCGTCCTGCCTCAGCCCATGGGGCCCCGGAACCTGCCGTTTGCGTTCGCTTATGCTTTATGCCCTGCGGGTACTCTTCCTCACAACTGCTTACTGATTCCCAATATATATTTACCCACACGAAACGTAATAGAACCAAACTTTTCAACTTTTGGTTCTCTTCCATTTTGTGTGGGTTTGCACGTCACTCTGGTTTAAAAAGGGAAGGGCTTTTGAAGGGTACCCTTTCGGGCACAAGTACCCAGAGGGCATAAATCACCGCTCACCACTTCGGTGTCCTTCGACGGCTTAAGATGGCCATGGTGGATGTTCGGGATGTTTCCGAGGCCATCCTTCGTCTTCGGGGAGTACCCCTCAGCCGACCATCCTGTCTCAGACCATGGGTCCCCGGAACCTACGCTTGCGTTCGCTTATGCTTTATGCCCTGCGGGTACTCGTACTCACAACCGCTTACCAATTACCAATGTGTATTTACCCACACAAAACGTAATAGATCCCAACTTTTCAACTTCTTATTCGTACAGCAGATACGGAGCGGTGCTTTCACGATACGCGTCCAGGGCGTTTTTGATTTCGGGCTCGACTTCGCGGAACGGGCGGTCCGCCTCGATCCACTCCCGTACAAGAGATCCGCCGCAGATCATATCCATCGGAAAACGGCGATACTCAAACTCGTAGGGCGGCTGCTGCCACGTGAAGTGATCGGGGTGACGATTGCGCGTCAGGCGGATCAGGTCGTAATAGAGGCAAAAAGAGCGGCCGTCCCATTCCGGCCGCGGCAACATGAGCAGGCCGTTACAGAACTCAGCGGCGAACTTGCCGAAGCCGGGCCGGAAACCCAGGGGCAGGTAATCCATGCCGTGTATATCCAATTTCCGCAGATCCCGGGCCAGCCCGCATGCATCCAGCCAGGGCGCGCCCGCCAGTTCAAAGGGCCGCGTGGTACCCCGGCCTTCCGACAGGTTGGTGCCCTCCAGCATCACGGCCCCGGGGTAAAGGCGCGCCGTGGCAAAAGCGGGCATGTTGGGCGAGGGATAGGTCCAGGTTCCGCTGAATTCGTCACCTCTTTTCCAGCCGCGTACTTTCACGACTTCCAGCTCCAGGTTAAGGCGGTAATGGTCGCGGCCCATGGTCAGGTATTCCGCGGCGGTCAGGCCGTGACGCATGGCAACCGGCAGTTGGGCCACGATGCTGAACCAGGCGGGGTCCGCAACCGGACCCTCCAGTACTTGCCCACCCAGGGGATTGGGCCGGTCCAATATACCGATGCTGATTCCGCTTCCCGACAGGTGACGCATCACCATGACCAGGTGATTGAGAAACGTGTAAACCCGGGTGCCCACGTCAAACACATCCACCAGCAAGAGATCGACATCCTCTAACCAATCACTTTCCGGGAGCAGTTGTTTTCCGTACAGGCTGCGCACCGGGATTTTCAGCCGGGGATGCGTGAATGACTCTGAAAAAACCATGTTGTCCTGGCGGTCCGAGAAGAAACCGTGCTGCAAAGACCACAGCGCCACCAACTGCCTGCCCGCGACCCTGGATACCACCTCAACAACCGGCTCATTGCGGGCATTTACCTGGGGGGCAGCGGTTACCAGCGCCACACGGCGGTTCCTGAGAACAGCGCGCGCGTCTGTTTCCAGCTGATCCGCTCCGCACATGACCCGGCCCGGGCTCATTCGTTTTTCACCGCTTCAACCACGTTAACCGCGGCGGCTTTGCGCGAAGGGATCAGGGTGGCGGCCAGGCTGATCAGCAAGGCCACTCCCACCACGGAGGCCAGGTCCAGCGCGGTGACTCGGAAATGCACGTGGCTCATCTGGTAAAGATCTGCAGGAACACGGATCAATTCAAAGTGGTTGGCCAACCAGGCAAACACCACCCCCACCATTGTGCCCGCCGCCGTGCCCAGCAGGCCGATAATGCCGCCCTGGATAAAGAAAATGCGCTGGATGGTGCGTGGCGTGACCCCGCAGGCACGCAGGATGCCGATATCACGGATTTTCTGAATTACCAGCAGGATCAGGCCGGCGATGATGTTCAGCGCCGCCACCACGATAATCAGGGTGAGGGTAAAGAACAGCACCGTTTTCTCCAGTTCCAGGGCGGAGTAAAGCGAAGCGTTCAAATCCTTCCAGGTAATGACCGACAAGTGGCCGGGAAGCCGGGGACGCAGGCGCTCTTTAACCTTTTCGGCCGCGAATATGTCGTCCAGAAACAACTGCACGTAGCTGATGCGATCGTCTAAGCGGAACAACTGTTGAGCGGTTTTCAAGTTGGTGAGCAAGGTGGTGTTGTCTACTTCGTACAAGCCGGAGCGAAACACCCCGACTACATGAAAACGCCGCAGACGCGGCATCATGCCGCCCGGCGTCAACGTGGGTTCCGGCGTAACCACCGTGCAGATGTCACCGGGGAAAAGTCCCAGCTTGAGGGCCAGTTCCCTGCCCAAAAGCAATTCGTTGTCTTTTAGGGGAAAGCGGCCGCTCTCGATCTGCTGCAACCAATCGAGCTTGCGGGCATCAACGGTTTTCATGCCGCGTAGCACCGCGCCCGATGCGTTTCGGGCCCCGCCCTTGATCAACACGGTGCCGAATACCACCGGGGCGACAAAACGGATTTCCGGGGTGAGGTCCCGGACCTGGTCCACCACCTCGCGGTAATCCTCTACGCCTTCGCCCATGGAATGGCTGATCATGATATGGGCCGTGGAGCTGAGGATGCGATCGCGGATATCACTCTGGAAACCGTTCAGCAATGCCAGGGCGATGATGAGGGCGGCCACGCCGATGGCGATTCCCGCCATGGAAGCCAGAGAGATGATGTGGATAAAGGCATTGCGGTTTCCCCGGGTCAGGTAGCGCCGGGCCATGAACAGGGCGAACTTCATGAGCGTGTTCTCAACTGGGGGAAAAGAACCACTTCACGAATCGATTCGGCACCGGTAAGCAACATCACCAATCGGTCGATACCGATGCCTTCCCCCGTAGCCGGAGCCATGCCGTGCTCCAGGGCCAACAGGAATTCCTCGTCCAGCCATTGGGCCTCGTCATCACCTTGTTCACGCTGCTTTAACTGCGCCTCGAAACGTTCGCGCTGATCAAAGGGATCGTTCAGTTCGGAAAAACCGTTGGCGATCTCCATGGAGGCGATGTAGAGTTCGAAACGCTCGGTTTCGCGGGGATCACGGCGGGACACCTTGGCCAGGGGAGAGATGGCGCGGGGAAAATCCACCACGAACACGGGGCCGCTCAGCCCGGGCTCCACCCAGGTATCAAAAGCCGATTCCAGCATCTTTTCCCAGGTTGGCGGCAGTTCCTGGTCCGGCAGCTCGCGCCGCAGAAAACCGGCCAAAGCCTCTTTGTCCCACACATCTTCGGAGGAAAGGCCGGTACGCTCAGCCAGCAGATCCATGTAGCGGCGGCGGGGAAACGGCGGCTGAAGCGGCAGTTCCAGATCCCGCCAGCGAAGAACGGCTCCGTCAACGAAACGCTCGCACAACCGCGCCAGCAGCTTTTCGGTGAGGCGCATGTTGTCCTCGTAATCTTTGTAGAGTTGGTAGAACTCCAACATGGTGAACTCGGGGTTGTGGCGCATGGAGATGCCCTCATTGCGGAAATTGCGGTTCATCTCGAAAACCTTCTCCATACCCCCGACCAGCAATCGCTTCAGATAGAGTTCAGGGGCCACACGCAAATAGAGGTCCATGTCCAGGGCGTTATGGTGCGTGACAAAGGGCCGGGCCGAGGCGCCGCCGGGGATCGGGTGCATCATCGGCGTTTCCACTTCCAGGTATCCTTCCTGATAAAAAAAGAGGCGGATTTCCCGCAGGATTTCCGAGCGCATGCGGAAAATCCGCCGGCTCTCCTCATTCACAATCAGGTCCAGGTAACGGCGGCGATAGCGCAACTCTTTGTCCTGCAAACCGTGCCATTTTTCCGGCAAGGGATGAAAAGCCTTGGCCAGCGGAACCAGTCGCGAAACCAACACGGTCAGTTCCCCCGTGCGGGTACGGAATAGACTCCCGCTCACACCCACGATGTCGCCCATATCCAGCAACCGCACCACTTCAAAATCAGTTTCAGACAACTTGTCTTGCCGCAGGTAAACCTGCAGGCGGATTTCACCGTCAAAGAGGTGGGCGAAAACACTCTTGCCCATGCGACGCAGGGCCACGACGCGACCCGCCAGGCGGAAATCACCGTCCAGAGCTTCCAGGGCTTGGTTGTCCGCCTCAGCATAGACCTCGGTCACTTGGGCAAACGTATGGCTGCGATCGAATGCGTAGGGCCATGGATCCAGGCCCAGGGCGGACAGCTTTTTTAACTTCTCTTTGCGAATAGTAAATTGTTCTTCCATGTTGATTCGTCCTTGGTTGTGTTTATCCGTTCTCCAGCTTGGATTTCAGGTTGATGCGCACCACCTGGAAGCGCCGCACCCGGCGGAAATCCACGCCGGGACGCACGACCAGGTAGCGGGGAGAAAACATGCGGTGCTGGGGGTCAAAGAAAAACGAAAACCCGTCCGGCAAGCGGATCTCCAGCCAGCGATGGGGTTGGGGCCGCCATTCTCCCTGGTTGTCGCGTTGAAAATAAAAACCGCTGATGCTGCCATGGGCAACGCCCACCGCGTCCAGCCACGCACTGACCAGGCGCGTCATACCAACGCAATCCGCGCTTTTTCGCTCGAGGACGGCCGCGGGTGACTGGTCCGCGGCATCCGGGCTATAACGAATATTGGAGTGCATATAGTCCCGGATTCGCATCAAGTACTGTTTCAGAGAAACTGAAGGCTCCAGGAACTGCAGGGCCAGGCTTCGCACCCCGGGGTCCAAATCCGCTTCAGGTTCGAGATCAAGCCGATAGGTAAGATCCAATTGCAGAAAATTCAGGCTGCGTGTCCGGGCCGCCAACGCACCTGAGCGCGACTCCACGAGTTGAAGGAAATTGGCATTGCGGTAGTGGATCAACACCTCTTGGGGAAAAGCGTCCAATTCAATATGGGCGTATTCCACCTGCCGCAGGGCGGGAAGGACTGCCAGCAGGCAAAGCAGGATTCTCACGGGATCACCTTGTCCAGAACCGCGTTTACGATGCGGAAGGAATCCAGGTCGCCGTACTTTTTTGCCATGCGAACAATATCGTCGATGATCACGGCCCGTTGGTCGTTGAAGCGAGACTCGGCCACGCCCAGCCTCAGCAGGTTTCGTTCGATTACGTTCAGCCGGGAAAAACGCCAGCCAATGAGGCGGTCGGAGATGGCTTCGTCGATCTCATTCCGCGATGCCAGGATCTGTTCCAGTATTTTAAACACGTACCCGCTTTCCACATCGTTGAGACCCTTAAAAAAAACGGCATTCTCTTGCAGTAATTCACCGGGGTCCGCATCAACAATATGGTTGGCGTCAATCAGGTAGAGAAGCTTGAGAGCTACTTCCCGGCTGTACTTTATCCGGAACATCAAATATCCGCATCTTTGAACAGGTTCAGCATTTCAATGGCGGATTGGGCCGCCTGGAAACCCTTGTTGCCCATTTTGTTGCCGGCACGCTCAACCGCCTGTTCAGTGTTGTCGGCGGTAATGATGCCGAAAGCGAAGGGCATGGCAAACTCCAGGTTCAATTGCGCCACTCCCTTGGTGACCTCGGAAGCCACGTAATCAAAGTGGGGGGTTTCTCCCCGGATCACCGCTCCCAGGCAGATCACCGCATCATGGCGTTTGGCCCGGGCCAAACGCTTTGCCGCCAGGGGAATCTCGAAGGACCCGGGTACGCGGAACACTTCAATCTCTTCTTCCTCGGCGCCGCTGCGCACCAAGGCATCCCGCGCCCCTTCCAACAGGCGTTCACTGATAAAGTTGTTGAACCGGGATACCACTACGGCGTAGCGGAATCCCCGGGAAACCAATTGACCCTTGAATTCGTTCATGGCGGTATTCTCCTGGCGCCAGAATAGCGCAAAAAGCCCCATCCTGTCAAGAGAACCCGTCGAAACGGACGGTTCCAGGCTTTGTTATCGATTGGCCAGTACTTTGGCGTCTTCCACGTAGTTGATGATGCGGTTTTGCCGTTTCAAGCGGCTGATGATGGCGTTGATCCTTTCCAGCAGCGCGGCGTTACCTTTGCGCACGGCAATGGCGGACCCCAGGCGGTTGGCGTCAATTCCCTCTCTGATGCTCGCCAGGCCGGGTCGCCTGGCCTGAAATGCCTCGGCCACGGGCTTTTCCAGCACCAATGCATCCACATCGCCGTTCTGCAGCATCTCCAACATTTTATGAATCGAATTGGCCGGCACGAACTCCGCGCCCACAATCAGGGTAGGCGCCAAATCCTGTTGGATGGAGTTGGCCTGAACACCCACGCGTTTGCCCCGCAGATCACTGACAGTGGGGATCTTTTCCTGATCGTCCTCGCGGATCAGCACCGTCTGGAACGCCTGGTAATAGATCTCAGAAAAGTCCGCCAGTTTGCGCCTGGCTTCGGTTGGAGTGAGACCGGCAATGAGCATGTCCACGTCTCCGGCTTCCAGGTGGTTAAACAACTCGCTGAACTGCAGATCCCTGATTTCCAGGCGCACATCCAGGGCATCGGCAATATCCTGAGCGATATCCATGTCCAATCCAACAATGCGTCCCTCTTCATCGCCGGCCAGGCGAAACTCGTACGGTGGATAATCCGCACTAGTTCCCACCACCAGTCTCCCTGCCTGGGTGATAGCATCCACTCCCTCCGCAACTTTGCCTGCATCCTCACCCGCAGTCCGGTCACCGTTCCCACAGGCAACAAACAGGGTTACCAGGCCCACGGCGATGATCGTGGAACACAAACGAACGAAACGTGATTTGCCTCTGTTTTTTCCCATTGCCCTTCCTCCTCGCGCTCTGATAAGGATATAGCATCGGGATGTCCTGATGTCAAACACCATGCCGAAACGGCGTTCTTTATACGCGAATCCGCAGGGCCACCGGGCAATGGTCCGAGCCGAACACGTCCGTCAATATCCACGCGTCTTCCACTTTTTCCGCCAGGTCGGGACTGACAAAAAAGTAATCGATGCGCCACCCGGCGTTGCGAATGCGGGCCTGGAAACGGTAGGACCACCACGAGTACTCTACACGCTCCGGGTACAGCATGCGGAACGTATCGCGATACCCGGTTGCCACCAACTTGTCCAGCCAGGCCCTTTCGATCGCAAGAAAACCGGAGCGATCCGAGTTGGGGCCGGGGTTCTTAAGGTCGATCTCGTTGTGGGCGGTATTGAAATCACCACTGATAACCAGCGATTTCCCCTGATTTCGCAGGTTTTCACAATAATCCAGGCACTGGTCGTAAAATCGCAACTTGAATTCCAGCCGTTGCGGCGACATCTGGCCGTTGGGGAAATAGATGTTCAGCAAGGTGAATGCAGAAAAGTCCGCCTGGATCACCCGGCCTTCAAGCCCCAGCAGGGAATTTGTGTCCGGTATCGTGATCTCCGGGGGGTCGGTGCGATAAAAAAGCGCCGTACCGCTGTAACCCCGACGTTCCGCATGGTTCCACACCACCTGGTAACCGGGCGGAGAGTTCACGGTATCTGGAACCTGGTCCGCCTGCAGTTTGGTTTCCTGCACTCCCAGCACATGGGGACGTTGGGCGGCAAGAAATTCGAGAAAGCCTTTCTTTGCCACCGCACGCATGCCGTTGACGTTCCAGGACATCAACGTAATAGCCGGCATACAGGCCCTAGGGATGAATCTCCAGGTCTTCGGGAAAACTCAGCGGTATGGAAGGGGCTTCCGAAAGGGGAGTTGCCGCATCATCGGCGACTGTTTCGAAAGAAGCGGGAATCCAATGATCGACTTTATTTGCCTGCAACCAGGAAAAAGCGGTCATGCTAAAAAAGACCTGGTTGCAGTGTCGTTGAAAAGAAACCATTTCAGCAGGCGGGACAGGGTTCTTGGAAGGCGGGCGCAATCGCATGGGGTTGATGAAACGGTTGTTGTGGCGGATACCGTAATGCAGGTGCGGTCCGGTTGAAAGCCCGGTGTTGCCTACATACCCGATCACCTCGCCCTGGGTGACCCGCCGGCCCCGTTGTATGCCGCGACGAATGCCGGACAAATGATAGTAGTGGGTGGCGTAACTATTCGGGTGGCGCAATTGCACATAGCGACCCTTGGTGCGATGACTGCCCGCGTGAGTGACCACGCCCGTGGCCGTGGCCTTGACCGGGGTACCGCGCGGCGCGCCCAGGTCGATACCATTGTGACGGGCGGAAAAGCCCAACACCGGGTGGCGGCGGTTGCCATAGCCCGAAGTGACACGCATGAACGGCAGGGGACAACGCAGAAACATCTTGCGTACGGAACGGCCGTCCGGATGAAAAAAGGTGGAGCGTTCGTTTGCGTCCGTATAACGCACAACGCGGACGGCGCGCCCCCTGTTGGTGACAACGGCCGCGTGGATTGGTCCGTACCCGTAAAATTCGCCCCTCAGGAAGCGCTTTTCCACCAGCAGTTGGAACGTGTCTCCAACACGGATATCACGGTTGAAATCCACGTCGTATTCAAAAAGTGAGGCCAGCAGGTCCGCCAGCGACGCTTCCTCTCCGGCTTTCAGGATGCCGGCAAAAAGCGATGATGTGATTTCCCCACGCACAAAGGCGATTCGGGTTTCAAACGGTTGGGTGTGCACGGAAGCGTTGATACGACCGTTCTTTTGCCATTGGGCCAGCAAACGGCTGGCGTCGTTGATTTCATATTCAAGGCGCAGCGGCCGCTCCCTGACGAAAGTGACACTGAGCCGACGCCCCGGGTGCACCTTTTCCACCGGGTGCATATCGCTGAGATCCATTGCCGTGGAATGGGCTTTGCCGGGTGAAAATCCCAGGCGCCCCAGCGCGGCGACAAAGGTTTCGCCCGGCTGGATCATTACATGACGGATCTCGGTACCGGGAACCGCAGGGGGCCGCGGCGCGGTTGTTTTCTGAACAGGCAAAAGGTTCTCGGGCGAGATCGTGAAAGAAACAACGGCCCGGCGAATTAGCATGCCGCCGATGATCAGCACGCCGGCAATCACCGCTACCTGCAACATGCCGCCCGGTTTTCGCCTCTGCATTGTGAGGTTATTGTACCGGAACCCGCCGGTTTCTTCAAGTCGGGGTGGCGGCGTTCAAATTGTCATCACTTGCATAGTCTGCTATAATTTTCCCTCATGTTTAATTACATCATCCGCAAGATTTTCGGTACCCGAAACGAGCGCGAGCTCAAAAAACTCCTGCCCCTGGTCAACCATATCAACTCCCTGGAGGAAAACACCCAGGCCCTGTCCGATACTGAGCTCCGGGACCGTACCGAGATATTCCGCCGCCGGTTGCAGCAGGGTGAAACCATGGAAGACCTCCTGCCGGAGGCGTTTGCCGTGGTGCGGGAAACCGGACGCCGTGTCCTGAACATGCGCCACTTCGACGTACAGCTCATGGGCGGCATCATCCTTCACCGGGGCAAGATCGCGGAAATGAAAACCGGTGAAGGCAAAACTTTGGTGGCCACTTTGCCGGGATACCTGAACGCCCTCTCGGGCAAAGGGGTACACATCGTCACGGTCAATGATTACCTGGCCGGTCGCGACGCTGAGTGGATGGGGGCAATCTATCGATTCCTGGGCCTGACGGTCGGCTGCATCCAGCACGACATGCCCGAGCCCGCGCGCCAGGAAGCCTACGCCGCCGACATCACCTTCGGCACCAACAACGAGTTCGGCTTCGATTACCTGCGCGACAACATGAAATTTGAACGGGAGAGCCTGGTGCAACGGGAGTTCCACTACGCCATCGTGGACGAAGTGGACAGCATTCTCATTGACGAAGCCCGCACCCCGCTGATTATCTCCGGCCCAACCGAAGAATCCACCTCGTTTTATTACGCGGTCAACGACTTCGTGCGCAAAGCCGTACAGGATCCGAAAAACTTTGATCTGGACGAAAAGACCCGCACCGTTGTGTTGACGGAAAGCGCCATCTCCGCCGCGGAGCAATACTTCAAAATCAGCAACCTCTATGATCTGACCAACATGGACACCCTCCACCAGATCAATCAGGCCCTGAAAGCCCACCTGCTGTTTCATCGCGACAAAGACTACCTGGTCAAAGACAACCAGGTTATGATCGTGGACGAATTCACCGGGCGCATGATGCCGGGACGCCGCTATTCCGACGGTCTTCATCAGGCGTTGGAAGCCAAGGAAAACGTGCGCATCGAACAGGAATACCAGACCCTGGCCCAGGTCACGTTCCAGAACTATTTTCGCATGTACGACAAGCTGGGGGGCATGACGGGAACGGCCATGACCGAGGCCGCGGAGTTCGCGTCCATTTACGACCTGGACGTGATCGAAGTGCCCACCAACCGTCCCTTGATCCGCCGGGAATACCCCGACATGATTTACGGCAGCAGAGAAGAGAAATGGAACGCCGTGGCTGAAGAGATCCGTGGACTTCATGAACGCGGTCAGCCGGTACTGGTGGGCACCATCTCCATCGAGAACTCGGAACTGCTGGCGCGCCGATTGCGGCGGGAGCGCGTTCCTCACGTGGTTCTCAACGCCAAGCACCATGAAAAGGAAGCCGATATCGTGGCCCAGGCGGGGCGGCCGGGCGCGGTAACCATTGCCACCAACATGGCCGGCCGGGGCACTGATATCCTGCTGGGAGGGAACCCGGAATACATGGTGCGCGAAGAACTGGCGAAAAAGGGTTTCTCAACGGAAACCGCCCCCGAAACCATACGGCAAAGCGCGGAAGAAAAGATCCAGGCCCAGGTGAAAGAGAACCAGGCCAAAGTCATTTCCCTGGGAGGACTGCACATCCTGGGCACGGAGCGGCATGAAGCCCGGCGCATCGACAACCAGTTGCGCGGCCGCTCGGGGCGCCAGGGCGACCCCGGTTCATCCCGGTTCTACATCTCACTGGAAGACGACCTCATGCGCGTGCTGGGATCCGAACGGGTCAAGGGCCTCCTGGTCCGTGCGGGTATGCGGGACGGTGTGCCCATTGAAAACAAGCTGGTTTCCAAGGCCATCGAAAACGCCCAGAAACAGATCGAAGGCCAGAACTTCTCGATCCGTAAACACCTGCTGGAATACGACGATGTCATGAACAAGCAGCGCCAGGTGATCTACGCCATGCGGCGTGACATCATGTACGGCAAGGACATGCGTGATGAGATGCTGCGGTTGACTCGCGAGATCGCGGCCGACATCCTGGGATTTCATGTCGACCCCAAAAAAGATGAGGATGACTGGAGTTACGAGGGTCTGCACAAAGAGATGCTGGCCCAGTTCGGATTGGACATCACTCCCATCATGCCGGCCGATTTCGGCGAGTTCTCTCCCGAAGAGGTCCATGAACGCCTGCAAGCCGAACTGTTGCGCTTGTACACGGAAAAGGAAGCCCTGGTCGGACCCGGACAGATGCGGGAACTGGAGCGCATGATCCTGCTGCAGATCATCGACACCCAGTGGAAGGATCAACTCCTCAACATGGACCACCTGAAAGAGGGCATCGGTCTGCGCGGTTACGCCCAGCGCGACCCCCTGATCGAATACAAGAAAGAGAGTTTCCGCCTTTTTGAGGAATTGCAGAACCGCATCGAAGAAGAAGTCATCCGCTTTCTCTTTCTGTTCCACCCGGTGGAAGAAGAGGAAGTGGAAAAGTGGCGGCGCAAAAAGGAAACCAAGCTGTCCCGACCCAGCTCGCGCATGCCCGGACGCAAGGGCCGCAAAAAACACAAAAAAAAACGGTGAATGCTCATGGCTGACAACGAAAAGTTTTTTTCCCGTGAGGGGTTGACCTTTGATGACGTGCTTTTGGTACCCGGCTATTCCGAGGTCATTCCCCGGGAAGTGGATACTTCCACCCTGCTCACGCGAAACATCCGCCTCAACACCCCCATCCTTGCCGCGGCCATGGACACGGTATCTGAAGCGCCCATGGCCATCGCCATGGCCCGGCTGGGGGGAATCGCGGTGATCCACAAGAACATGAGCATCCGCGGCCAGGCAGAGCAGGTCAAGCGCGTCAAGCGATCCGAATCGGGCATGATCGACAACCCCATCACCCTCAAGCCCCACAACCGCATTATCGAAGCCCTGCAATTGGTGAAAGAGAAGGGCATCTCCGGACTTCCCATCATCAGTGAAAAGGGAATATTGAAAGGCATCCTCACCAACCGCGACCTGCGTTTCGTTACGGACCAGCAGAAAGAGATCCGCGAATTCATGACCACCCGCAACCTGATCACCGCGCCCGAGTCCATTACCATGGAGGAAGCCAAACGGCTGTTGCACATCAAAAAGATCGAGAAGCTCCCCGTGGTGGACAACGACGGCCGCCTCAAGGGCCTGATCACCTTGAAAGACATCATGAAATCTGAAGAGTTCCCCCAGGCGGCCAAGGACGCTTTCGGCCGCTTGCGGGTGGGCGCGGCGGTGGGCACATCCGCGGATACCCTCGACCGGGCAACAGCTCTGAGCGAAATGAACGTGGACGTGATCGTGGTGGACACGTCCCACGGACACTCTAAACGCGTACTCCAGATCGTGGAGATGTTGCGGGAGCATTATCCCGACATTGACCTCATCGCCGGCAATGTCGCCACCGCGGCGGCCGCCCGCGACCTGCGTACCCGGGGCGTAGACGCGGTCAAGGTGGGCATCGGGCCCGGCTCCATCTGCACTACCCGCATGGTGACCGGAGCGGGGATGCCGCAAATCACCGCCATTATGGACGTGGCGCAGGAGTTGAAAGGCGAGATCCCCTTGATTGCCGACGGCGGCATCAAGTATTCCGGAGATATCGCCAAAGCCCTGGCCGCGGGGGCCCATTCCGTCATGCTGGGTTCATTACTTGCGGGCACGGATGAAAGCCCCGGGGAATTCGTCATCTACCAGGGCCGATCTTACAAGAGTTATCGCGGCATGGGTTCCATCGGCGCCATGAAAGCGGGCAGCCGTGACCGCTACTTCCAGGAAGACGAATACGCCGAATCCAAGCTGGTTCCCGAAGGCATTGAGGGTAGGGTCCCCCATCGCGGCAGCGTGACGCGTCTGGTGCCTTTGCTGATCGGGGGAACCCGGGCGGGAATGGGACTTACGGGATGCCGTACCATAGCTGAACTGCATGAAAAAGCCCGTTTCGTTCGCATCACATCGGCTTCCCTGCGGGAAAGCCACGTACACGACGTCATCGTTACCGAGGAGTCCCCCAATTACCACCTGGACTGAACTCCCAGCGGTCCCCGCCGGCGGCCTTTCCCGGAAATAGAGGTTCGCATGAAGAAACTACTGATGATCGCCCTGCTGGTCCCGGCAACAATTGCCGCCGGAGCCGTAGAGAACCTCCGCCCGCCCCGCTCCGGTGTAGGCTTGCGCTTTTCTACTTTCGGTGTTCCCGATGTGTTGCTCGACGCTTTTCTCTACGAACATCCAACCGTAAATGGACAGGGATTCACCTTTGAAGTGCGGTCTTACGGAGATAAAGGCCCCCGCTCCACCTTCAGCGGGGTTTTCGCCCTGGAATACAGCCGCCTGGAAGGCACCGGGTATTGGCGGGAGGAACAACAGGATGTGCGCAAGGAGGGCGGGGGAGAAGTCACCCAGTTAAGCGCCACCGCCACCATCCTGATGCACATCTTTCCCAGTCTTCCCGTTCATCCCTATATCGGCGCCGGTATCGGTTTGGGCCGCGTTTCCATCTGGTCCGAAGGCATACACAGAGACGAACTGGGAACCGAAGTCAAAGACACCTATAAAGAAACCATGGTGATTCCCGTGGGTCACGTGCCGGTAGGGATCATCGCACGCCTGTCCCGCCGTTTTGAAATCCGCCTGGAAGGGGGGTTCAAGAACGGTTTCTACCTGGGCGGCGGAATTGTGTATACCTTTAGGTAAAGTTGGAAAGAAGGTGACAGGTATCAGGAGACAGGAAGGCAGGGCTTTGGCCCATCAGGCTCTGAATAAAGAATAAGGAAGAAGGAATAAAAGGCAATCACCCAGCCTCTTACTATCCGCCATTGCGGTACTTGTAGAAGGTAGAAAAAGCAAATTTGAAGCACGAAATCCGAAACAAATCCAAAATCCCAATGTCTAAAATTCAGGTTCTCTTCCATTTTGTGTGGGTTTGGGGGTTATGCATATTTGAAAAAATGATAAGGCTGCATGAGAGTACCCTTTCGGGCACAAATCACCGCTCACCACTTCGGTTCAGACCCATGCGGT
>DSBM01000040.1 GCA_011049425.1 Candidatus Aminicenantes bacterium | reverse complement strand
GGCATGGATCCGCGGGACGGCATCCTGGAGTTGGATCAGCTCTTCCCCGGTCATGACCGACTGCAGGCCGCGCACCATATCGGCGCGGTTTTCACCGGTTAACAACTGCCGCTCCGCCGGCGGGTCGGGATACCCCAGGCGCAAGCGCATGAGGAAACGGTCCAGCTGTGATTCCGGCAAGGGAAAAGTCCCCACGTGATAGCGCTGGTTCTGGGTGGCGATCACGAAAAAGGGACGCGGCAACTCGCGGGTGGTCCCCTCCAGAGAAACCTGCCGCTCTTCCATGGCTTCCAGCAGGGCGCTCTGGGTGCGGGGCGTGGCGCGGTTGAGTTCATCCGCCACCACCAATTGGGCGAACAGAGGACCGGGATGAAAATGGAACTGGTTTTTTTCGCGGTCAAACACGGACACACCGATGATGTCGGCGGGCAACATATCGCTGGTAAACTGGATGCGCGAAAAACGCATGCCCAGGGAGCGGGCGATGGCATGGGCCAGGGTGGTTTTGCCCATGCCGGGCAGATCCTCAATCAGCAGATGCCCGCGCGCCAGCAGGCAGGTCACCACCAGGCGGATTTCAGCGTCTTTGCCCAGGATCACCGTTCCGATGCGCTTCATCAATTCAGCAATCGCGTTGTGCATATGGACTCCTGGAACTTGCTGACATCATGGTACCCCGCCGCCGTTTCGCAGTCAACCGGATCAGGATCAATTGGGGACGGTGCTTGTAAGTATGTAAATACGGATTTTTGGATTTTTGAATTCCACCTATTTTCCCAATGTTGGGGAGTATTGAAATCGAGCGCAGATTAAATTTACCTACTTACATACTTACAAGCACCGTCCCCAAATCCGGGTGACGCATGCGGATACCGTAGAGTTCCAGTTGCCGGTCCAACTCCCGGTAATGGGGAAACACCTGCGCCACGCTGCGGCGGAAACGACAGTCATGGCGCATGTTGGCCAGGTGCAGGGTTTCGTGAAACACCACGTAGGCCACCAGCGGCTCCGGCACATGGCGCAGGAAACGGTTGAGGCGGATAACGCCCTTGCCACTGCATGTTCCCCAGCGGCTGGTCATGCGCCGCCAGGTCAATTGCCGACACTCCACCTGCAGCATCCGACTATAACGCTCGACATAAACCGCAGTCAATGCGCGGGTTTGCTCCTCGCTGCGATCCAGCAGGTCAAGTTGCAGGGCACACCGCCACTTGGCGCACATACGGGCATAACGGCTATGGATGGATTCACGATTGGCTCGCAACACCTCTTGCGGCCGGGCTCGCAACGGTACCACGAGCAACGGCCGCGGGAGCACGAATTCGACGCGCGCCCGCCGTACCCGACGCCGTGCCAGGTGAAAAGTAATGCCTTCGAATTCAATTATATCGATGTCTCTTTTCTCAGCCAAAATTTTCACGATGTCCTTGAACATTACCATAACCGTTTCTGCTTTGACAACCTGGTTGTTGTACTACGCTTGCAATCCGATAAAAGGTTGGAGTACACTTGGGCAATGAGCGTGGACAGACCGAAGAAGGACCGTTATTACCTCAGCATCGCCCGCGTAGTGGCCACCCGTTCCACCTGCCTGAAGGTGTTGATGGGAGCCATTATCGTGAAAGAAGACCAGATCATCGCCACGGGCTACGTGGGGGCGCCACGCAAGACGCGCAGTTCACTGGACCACGGATTCTGCCTGCGCCAGAAACTCAATATCCCCTCGGGCACCCAGTACGAACTTTGCCGCTCCGTGCACGCCGAGCAGAACGCCATTATCAACGCCGCCCGCGCCGGAGTAAGCCTCTTGGGAGGCGATATGTTCATTCACGGCGAGTACCGGAAAGACCAACGCGTGCTCAACGCCTTTCCCTGCTTTATCTGCAAGAAAATGATCATCAACGCCGGCCTGCGACGCGTGGTCTGCTCCGTTACGGAAGGCGACCCGCCCTGGCGGGTGTTCCAGGCGGATGACTGGATTCAGGACTGGCAAACCCATGACATCATCGACGACCGCGATCGCTACCTGGGCTGAAATGTCAGGATCCAGGCTGCATATCGGCCTGACCGGACGCATGGGCTCCGGCAAAGGTGAAGTGGCCCGCCTCCTGGAGGCGGATGGATTTGTCTACATTTCCCTGTCGGACATGGTGCGCCGGGAAGCCCGGCGCCTGGGACGTCCGGTCAACCGCGCCCGGATGCAGGACATCGGCAACCGCATGCGCCGCGAAGGCGGCGGCGGCGTTCTGGGCGCAAAGGTAGCCGCCCAAATCCGCAAACAGGTTGACACCATCCACTGGGTAATAGACGGCATCCGCAACCCCGCCGAAGTGGAGGCCCTGCGCAAACTGCCTGCATTTTTCCTGCTGGGCGTGGATGCGCCGCTGCCCCAGATCATGCAGCGCCTGCTATCCCGGGCCCGCGAGACGGACCGCCTGACGGAGGCGGAATTGCTGGCACGCCTGGAACGGGAATGGGGCGAAAACGAACCCCCGGACGGCCAGCGAGTGGGCGATTGCATGCGGGTTGCGGATTTCGTTCTGGCCAACGACAAAGACCTGGAAACCCTGAAGCAGCGCCTGCGCCTTTGGCTCAAATCCTTAGAGGTTGATCATGAGTAATACCAAAAACGCGGTTTACCCCGGATCCTACGATCCCGTCACCAACGGCCACATCGACATCATTGAACGGGGCTTGCGCATTTTCGACCACATCACCGTGGCCGTACTGACCAACCCCGAAAAGCAACCCCTGTTCACCCTGGATGAACGCCTGGAAATGATTCACCAATGCTTTAACAAGAATCCGCGCATTAAAGTGGACGCCTTTGAAGGTCTGCTGGTGGATTATGTGGACCGCAAAGGCATTCACACCGTGGTAAGGGGTCTGCGCGCCATTTCCGATTTCGAAGTGGAATTCCAGATGGCGCTGATGAACCGGCGCATCAACCGTGAGGTTGAAACCATTTTCCTGGTCCCCTCCGTGTGCTACTCGTTTCTCAGCTCGCGCTTGGTTAAGGAAATCTACCGCCTGGGTGGATCGATTCAGCAAATGGTGCCCGGCGTGGTGGACCAGCGCCTGAAGGAAAAATTCCATTCCCCCAAAAAACACCCGGCGCTAACTGAAAAGCGATAGATCCATGAACCAGCGATTTTATACGGCGCGGAATACCACGCGATGAGGGCACCATCGTGAACCTGGATGATCTGGTTGCGGTTCTGGATGATCCGATACCGGGGCTACCCGCCGCCCTGCTGGGTATGCCCCACCTGGTTTGCATCCTGCTTGATCGCGACCTGTGCGTCCTGGCGTCAAACGGGGATCCGCGGGATTCGGTACGGCCCGTACCGGCTCGGGGGCGCTGGCTATCGGACAAGTACTCCACCGATCACGTCCACCCCATTCTCTCTGAACTGGCGGACAGCTCCCGGGCGATTTCCCTGCCCGGCCGGGACGGCGCCCATCGCCTGGTGGGTTATTTTTTTGTTACCGCCAGAGGGATCCTTTTTCTGGGAGAACTTGATGATCCCGCCAGGCCAAGCGTCTTGACAGACATTTCCCGCCTGAACGACAATTTGTTGCAACTTAACCGCTCCTATCGCAAAAGTCGCGACGAACTGGCTCGAGCCAATCGCCGCATCATTGAGCTAAGCGTCACCGACCCCTTGACCGGTCTCAAGAACCGCCGTGCCCTTGTCCCCATCATGCGGCGTGAGAAGCCGCGCTGGTTACCCGCCACGGACTGGATTGCTCAATGATCATGATGGACATGGGCCATTTTAAAGCCATTGACGACGATTTCGGGCACCCGATGGGAGACAGGGTCCTGGCCGCGGTGGGCGCATTGATCCGCATACAGATGCGGGTGGAAGACACTTCATGCCGTTGGGGCGGTGAAAAATTCCTGATGCTGCTTCCCCACTCCGCGGTGATTCAGGCCAAGGCCTGCGCCCGTCGCATTCAGGCCGCTCTGGGGGAAATGAACATCCGCGACCTGGACCGCAAAGTCACCGCCTCGTTCGGCATTTCGCAATTGCTGGGAGAAGATGACATTCAAAGCGCCGTCCAACGCTCCGACCAGGCGCTCTACGCCGCCAAACACGCCGGTCGCAACCGCATATGGGTATACCCGCCCAACGGCGAACCCGGTGATTTTTAACGGAATTGCCTTCCAGAAACCCGGTTTCCCCTATTGCACCCAGACCGTCTGCCCCGGGTAAATGGGGGTGCGGCCGCCCAGACGGTTGAGACTCAAAAAACGCTGCAGTGTCATGTTGTGTTTGCGGGCGATGTCGTAGGGCGTATCACCGGGGCGTACCACGTAGGTCCGCGCTCCCTCGGGGATTTTGTGGGGAATGGTCAATTCCTGTCCCACATGCAAGCGGTTGCCGGACAAGTTGTTGAAGTCACGCAACTCCTTTACGGATACCGCGAACATGGTGGCGATGCGATAAAGCGAATCGCCGCGTTTCACCGTATAGGCGGGCTTGCCGTTGCCTGCGATTTGTAACGGGGCGGCTTTTTGCGACTGCGGCTGGGGCGGCGCAAGCGCGCCACGGGCGGGAACTTTCAGCCGCTGGCCGGGGCGAATCAGAAAATTGCTCCGCAACCGATTCAACCTTGCAATCTGCCGCGAAGAAGTGCGGTAGCGGCTGGCGATTCCGGACACCGTTTCCCCGGGACGCACATAATGGATCACGTAGGTGGCTTCAGGCGGAATCCAGCGGGAGATTTGCGCCACCGCTTCCAGGGCCTGCCTGGCTGAACCGCCGGGAACCCTCAGCGTGTATTCCCGGTCGGGCGTGGCCTGGTGGCGCAACTCGGGATTCAACTCCGCCAACCTACCCGGTTCCAGGCCCAATTTGTGGTCCAACGCGGACAACTTCAAAGGCTGATGGATCACCACGATCTCGGTATCTTGCGGCGCATCCGGAGGGGGCAATTCAAAACCGTACCGTTGCGGATCACGCACGATCATCAGCGTGGCGATAAACCGGGGTACAAAGCGTGCCGTTTCCCGAGGCAACATAAGATAGAGGTCCCAGAAATTGTCCAGATAGTTGATGCGCTGAGCGCGGATTACCCGCTGTACCCGGAATTCCCCGCAGTTGTACCCGGCCAGGGCCGTACTCCAATCGCCGAAGTATCCGTGTAATTCCTTCAGGTACTGAACCGCCGCCCGGGTGGCCTTGAGCGGATCCATGCGCTCATCCACCCAGCGGTCCTTTTTGAGCCCGAAACGATAACCCGTGGATGAGATAAACTGCCACAACCCCAGGGCGCGGGCGCGCGAGTAGGCCCGCAATTTAAAACCGCTTTCAATCAAGGGAATCCAGGAGAGATCCGCGGGCAACCCCACCGCCTGCAACTCCCGCACCATTATAGGGCGATAACGGCCGGAGCGCTGATAAGATTCCTCAAAGAAACGCCGCTCCACTGTCTGAAAGCGTTTAATCTCTTTGAGTACGTGCTCGTTCTCTTCCAGGCGGATAAAGCGGTGATTCTCCCCCACCGCAACCTGGTCGGATGCAAAGATCTCCACCAGACGACGGGCGATCATGAGCCGCAGGTCATTCTTTTCATCCGCCAGGGTTGATTCGGTGGACGCTTCCACTTTCAACAGCAGGGCATACGCCGCGTCGAGACCCGTCATGGCGCCTTCGGTATCTCCTGCTTCCCAGGCCTCCAGCGCTTGCTGATACGCCTGCAATGCCTGCTCCATGCGCTGACCGTCTGTAAGCTCAACCGGCGGAGGTGCCGGTTCCGCTTCGTTAACCGAGGGGGCTTCCTCCGCGGGTACGCTGACTGGAGGCGGTTCCATTCGGGGTGGCTGGGCGTGCCGGGCACAACCCATCGCCAAGGGAAGCAAAAACAAACAGGTGAGTCGGAATCGAAAATGCATGTGGATATCTCCGGAGTATTTTCAGTCTACCTCTATAACATTGTCACCAGGTAGTGTCAATTCAGGCGGCCCGGCTCACTGTTGACTGTTCCCGCATCAGCGCCGGGATGAGCCGCTGCCGCACTGGTCGGAAGCGCCATCGCTCCGGGCCCCTGCAGCGACGCCCCTTTCCGCATGTTTGAGCCAGCAGCGCTGTCGTGGATACAGCGGGTGCGGACGATAGGGAAATTTCACTTGCGCGGGATCCGCGCCGATTACATTCTGCCAGCAAAGATTGCCAAGGCCGGCTTCGGAGGCGTACTTCAGGTAACTCACGTCGTTGACGTTTATACCCATTACATAAGTGGCCATGGCATCCGCCTGGACAGCATCCTCGGATGCCACGGCAAAACCATGAAACACGGGGCTGCCCTTGATCGGGCCCTTGCCCTCCATACCGTACAAACCATCGATCAAGACAAGGTCGGGGCTGATTTTTCCCAGCAAAGCGGCGAAATTGCGCCCGGCGTTGGCGATAAGTTGAAAATAGCGCTGGTTGCCGCTGAAACTGAGCCGGCGCATTTCATTGCGGGACGCTCCGAACATCAGTACCCGTTCCTCGGGACGCACGAAACCCACCAGGTTGGGGATGGCCAGAGAAACCGGAAAGATGTTGTGGGTTTTGGGTGGTACAACGCTGATCAAGTAATCCGCATCAAAGCGTGAAAAATGGACGGTCTGCCCGCCGGACAAAGTTTGAACCAAGAGGGTTTCGTTGTGTTCCAGATCATCCAGATTGACCAACCGGGCGCCGTTCAATTCCACTTCTTTGTAACGAAATTTGTAGAAAATATCCCAGGTTGAACGATTAGAGAAGAACGCCCCGTCAGAGCCCTCGATCACGGCGATTTCACGGATTCCAAACTGCTCTTTGAGGTAAAAAATCAGCGACTCAACCGCGGCATAACTGGTATTGGCATAGATTTCCCGGGAACCCGACAGGTTGACTTTTATGGCCACGCGGTCGCCGGACCGCAATCCCAGGTAGGGCGCGATGGCATCCATGATTTTGGGAACGCACCTGGCGCGTCGGGTTTCCCTGGTTAAAGCAACTTGTTTGCGTTTCATGGGTTCAGGCACTATAGCGGCAGGACATCATGGGGGATTATACCATTCACCACCCAACATGGCAAAAAAAACCCACATGGGGACGTGCTTGTAAGTATGCAGATACGGACAGCGCCGGATTTATGCGTCTTTTGAAAGGGGTTGCGAAAAGCATCCAAGAATTCAAGAATCCGTATTTACATACTTACAAGCACCGTCCCCAGTGGGCAGGGAATCACGGAAAGCCATGATGGGTGTGTCCAGTGGCAAGCCAACGAAACGCGCTACCACGTCACACTTGACGCGGAACATAAAGACCACGGGACGCTGAGCATTTTCCAGGGTTTCAAAATTGCCCTGGCCCTTGGCCACCACGGCATCCGCGCCGTGAAACCATTCGCTGAATTGGGGGGTGGCATGGGAAAGCAGGGTGCCGGCGCAGGCTGAACCCGATGGCATGATTTCCGCAACCTTGTCCAGGCCGGCGTGGCGGGCATCGGTCGCGATCACGTCGTTGATGGCCGGACGCGAACGCACGGCATAGCCCACCTGCAGTTGGGGGTACTCGCGGCGGATCTCAGCGATAAAGAGACGGTCCAGAACAGCTTCACCCGCGTTGTCTCCAATCACCAGCAGGCGGCGCCCCTTTTGCAGGATCCGGCGCAACCGCTCCAGGTCATCCGGACCGACCGGGAAGTTTTCGGGATCATTGAAAACAGATTCCGTATCAAATAGCTGGGCCGCTCCCAGGTCGATGATATTGCCCATCAACGCGTACTTGGCGGCCGCGGCCAAGGGATCGGTTGCCGCTGAGATGCGCGAACGGAAATAATCCAGGCGGTCCAGGATCATCTGGTTCTGTTCACGCTTGGCCGTGGCATATGGGTCGGGATCCCCGGTCATGCCCGAGAGGACGCCGTGGGCCACGGAGGCAAACTCCGGCGCAGTGCATTTCCGGTAGTCCATGCCGGCGGTACGCATCAGCACCCGGCCGTACACTTCCTCCTGCTTTGAATCATCCAGACCCAGGTGGGTGGCCGCACGTACGATCTGTTGCAGGATGCAGATATGGCAATGGCGGTTCATCTTCATGGAAAGCTCCGAAAAGGGGCCATTATACCTTTCCCATGCGGCGATGGCAAATAAAGACAGAGTTGAAAAGTTGAAGAGTTGTAAAGTTGAAGAGAAAAAAGGTGGCAGGAGACAAAAAACCTTAATGCTTTTTTCTACTTTCTACGTTCTACCTTCTACTAGATCTTCCGAGATCCTCCTATGATTTCTCCCGAGAACTTCTACCTTCTACTTTCTACTGGTTTCTACTGGGCGGCCACGGAGGGCCGCCCCTACGCTCGCCCCTCGCCCTTCGCCAATTGCCAGGTGCTTTTACTTTAGACTTTCGACTGTGCCCCTGCCCCTCGCCGCTCATCCATTGCCTCTCGCCAATCGCCTGGCCCATTGCCCCTGGCCTCTTACCCCTCGCCCTTTGCCATTAGCCGTTCTTTGCATTTGACTCGCGCTTGAGTTGGCGGGTAGAATGGGATCAGGCGGCAACGTCCGCTGGAGGGGTTCATGCATGTGGTATTTGTCGCATCCGAAGCCGCGCCCTGGTCCAAAACCGGCGGCCTGGGCGACGTGGCCGGAGCCCTGCCCCGTTACCTGGCCGCCCGACATGCAAAGGTTACTTTGATTCTTCCCGATTACTCCGAGCCGGCCGCAACCCGGCCGCCGGAAGCGGTTGTAAGCGCGCAGGCGCATGTAAACGTGGGCGGAACCGCTTACCCGGTAACTTTCCGAACGCTAAGCCTGACCCCGCGCCTGAAAGTGGTCTGGGTGGGCCAGGAGTTGATGTTTCACCGCGCCTTTCTTTACGGTGACGGAGCAAGACCCTATCCGGACAATCTGGTTCGCTTCCTGGTGTTCCAATTGGGAGTCATGGCCTGGATCCACTCTTCCCGCCGCCGCGTCGACCTGGTGCATGCCAATGATTGGCAAACCGCTCTGCTCCCCCTGATGCTGGATCGCAACCCGCCTCGCAGGGGACGTCCGGCCACCGTACTGACCATCCACAATCTCCATTACCAGGGAGTTTTTCCCGGCCATTTCTTTGCACTGCTGGATCTGCCCGGGGAATACTTTTCGCCGGACAACCTGGAGTTCTTTGGAAACATCAACTGCCTTAAGGCGGGTATTATTTTCAGTGACGCCATCACCACGGTCAGCCCGACTTACGCCCGGGAGATTCTAAAACCCGAGTATGGCGCCGGGTTGGAAGGCGTACTGCGGCGTTATCAACACAAATTGAGGGGCATCCTCAACGGCGCGGACTATTCAGTCTGGGATCCCCGCAGCGACCCTCATATTTACCGTACCTACGGTAAACAGGACGCACTCACAGGCAAGCGTATCAATCGTACGGCCCTGATGCAGGAACTGGGGCTCGACTGGCCCTTGCACATCCCCCTGGGCGTTGCCGTCACCCGCCTGGCGCACCAGAAAGGCGCGGACATCCTGACACGCGCATTGGCGCGACTGGCTCCGGAATCGATGCGGGCCGTGATCCTGGGCACTGGCGACCCCGGGCTGGAAAAAGGCTTGCGACACCTGGCCGCGGCCAATCCCGGAATATGTTTTATCCCCCGCTTCAGCGAGCCCCTGGCCCACCGCCTGCAGGCGGCGGCGGACCTCTTCCTCATGCCTTCGCGCTACGAGCCCTGTGGGCTGGCACAAATCTACGCCCTGCGTTACGGAACCATACCCGTGGTACGCCGAACCGGCGGACTGGCGGACACAATAACGGATGCCGATACGGCCAAAGAGGGAACGGGGTTTCTCTTTGACCGCCCCCATGCCGCAGGTCTGTTCCGCGCCCTGAAACGGGCGATCCGCGCTGTTTCCGAGCCATCGCGCCTGGCACGCCTGCGCGCCACTTCCATGGCATGCGACTTTTCCTGGGACCGGGCCGCAACTAATTACGCCGAACTATACGGCCGCATTCTATCCAACGGAGACCAACATGAGTAAAATGGAGATTGTAAACGACGCCGGATTCAATTCCAGGACCGCTTCCGGCGCCGTCCTAGTGGAATTCTCTTCGCCCACATGCGCTCCCTGCCGCCAGATCGAGCCCGTGCTGGAACGCATGGCGGATGAGTTCAAGGGTAAGGTTCAATTCCTGAAAGTCAATGTCAATGACAGCCCACAGACCACGGCCCGTTTTCGCATCCGCAGCGTACCCACCATGTTGTTTATGATTAACGGCAGCGTAACAGGCCAGCTGGTTGGGGCCGTTTCTTTCCAGGCCATTCAAGAGAAGCTCAGCGGCCTGACAGGCGATTCCACTTGAGGTTAAGATGATTTCCGCCCTTTTGCAGCAGCCGCTGGAGGGTCAGGCCGTCCAGTGCCGCCTGTGCGCCCATTACTGCCGCATCGAAAACGGAAAGACCGGAATCTGCCGTGTGCGCCTCAACCGTGACGGCTGCCTGTACAGCCTGAACTACGACCGTGTAGTCACCACCCACAGCGACCCTATTGAAAAAAAGCCCCTTTACCATTTTCTGCCCGGCACGTTATCTTTCTCGTTGGCCGCCATGGGCTGCAATTTCCGCTGCCGTTTCTGTCAAAATCACGCCATTTCCCAGGTGGATCCCAGCCGGGGGCCCCTGGGCGAACCCATCCCGCCGCAAGACCTGGTGCAGGCAGCCCTGGATGCCGGTTGTCGCTCCATCGCCTATACGTATACGGAACCCACGGTCTTTTTCGAACTCATGCTGGAAACCGCCAAACTGGCCCATTCCCGGGGCTTGAAAAACGCCATGATCACCAACGGTTACATCAGTCCGGACGGCCTTGCGCTCATCGCCCCATGGATGGACGCGGCCAACGTGGACCTCAAGGCCGGTTCCGATGACTTTTATCGCGAGCAATGTGGCGGCCGCCTGCAACCCGTGCTGGATACCATCACGGCCATGCACGAAGCGGGAATCCGGCTGGAAGTCACCACTTTGTTGATTCCGGGAATGAACACGGACGAGGCGCAATTGGACCGGGTGGTTGCTTTCCTTTATGACCTGGATGCGCGTATTCCCTGGCACGTTTCACGCTACCACCCCCAGTACCACATGCACTTGCCCCCCACGGAAACCCGGGTGGTCGAAGCGGCACTGGAAAAGGCCCGGGAAGCCGGCTTGCGCTACCTGTACGCCGGCAACGTGGGGGAGGCGGAGTGGTCGAACACCCGCTGCCCCGATTGCGGCGTCGTACTGATCAGCCGCCGCGGGTACTCCGCCCGTGCAGCCGGCATTGAAAACGGAAGATGCCGGGCCTGCGGAAACGAGATCACCGGGGTGTGGAAATGAGGCGAGGAGCTATTGGCGAAATCATGTGAAAAGATAAAAGTGAAAAGTCGAAAGTAAAAGCACCTGGCAAGTGGCGAAGGGCGAGGGGCGAGCGCAGGGGCGGCCCTCCGTGGCCGCCCAGTAGAAACCAGTAGAAAGTAGAAGGTAGAAGTTCTCGGGAGAAATCATAGGAGGATCTCGGAAGATCTAGTAGAAGGTAGAACGTAGAAAGCAGAAAAAGAAGTTGAGAGAGTTGAGGGTGGAAAAACAAGGGGCGAAAAATTTTTCGCCCCTACCACTTTTTCAACTTCTTCCCTTTTACGCCCGAAAGAGTCCTTCAACTTTTGGTTCTATTACGTTTCGTGTGGGTAAATCCGCATAGATGATGAGCGAGAAATTGTTGTGATGAGTACCCAGAGGGCATACATACCCGCAGGGCATAAAGCATAAGCGAACGC
>DSBM01000039.1 GCA_011049425.1 Candidatus Aminicenantes bacterium | reverse complement strand
GCATCGGGGTCAGGTCTCAAAAATGAAAAATTGACAATCCGACGGGGCTTAGATAGGATTTTTTTATGGCGCGGCCCTTGCGAATTGAATATGAAAACGCTTTTTATCATGTCATTGCCCGGGGCGAGCGCCGCGATGTTATTTTTACCTGCCCGGCCGATAAGGATAAATTCCTGATCAAGCTCGGTGAAACAGCGGAGAAATATCGGTTGCTTGTTCATGCCTATGTGTTGATGGACAACCACTATCACCTGTTGGTGGAAACACCATACGCCAACCTGAGCCGGGCCATGCATTACCTGAACGCCAGTTACGGCAACTGGTTCCGACACAAGTACGATATCGTCGGCTCCGTGTTTCAGGGGCGCTACAAGGCGATATTGGTAGAAAAGGATGAATACTTAAAAGTATTGAGCGCTTACATTCATCTGAACCCGGTGCGAGCCGGAATTGTAGAAGAGCCATCCAAGTATGAGTATGGCAGCTGCCGTTTTTACGCTCTAAAGTCAAAGAAGCCGGACTTTTTGCGGGTAGACGATTTGCTGGGTATGTTCCATGGCAATAAAAGTGAATACGGGAGATTTTTGAAAGGATACTCCGAACATGGGACGGAAATCGACTCAGAGTTGATATACGGGAAGAACTCGCTGCTGGGCAGTGAAGGCTTTTTGCGCAGCGTTTTCAAGAAGGTCAAGGATACCGGTGGGTCGATAGACGACCGGGAGCAGCCCGATGTTCGCGATATGAGCCTGGTGAATGCCGATGATATTATGGAGATCATGCTAGTGGAAATGCGCATTGCGGAAGATGTGATATGGAAACGGAAGCGCGGCAACGTGTATCGCAAGTTGCTGATCTATGGCTTGTGGCGCCATACGGCGAACAGCCTGAAGCAGATCGGGGACATCATGAAAATGGATTATGCGGCTGTGTCGGCCATGGTGAGGATATTCAAGAAGGAAATTACTGAAAATAAGGCTTCCCGGCAATTAGCGGAACGGCTGGCTGGGGAAGTGATGAAGCGCCGGATTAGGAAGACGTAATGGTAAAATGGTATTCGAGTTATTTTCAAATTTGAGACCCCGATGGTTTTTGTGCCAGGCGTATTTGTCTTTCAGGGGAATCCTTGTGGTTTTTTTTGGAATGGGGAAAGACACGATTCATCTGCAGGGGCAGAAGTGGGGATTTCCGTTTTGAATCCGACCGCCGGGACGGAGGTCCAAGGATTGAGGCAATGCGTTTACCATGGATGAGTAAAAAAATGGGCCGCTGTACAATATATCTACATGAAGTCGGGATGAAACAGCATCGCGGTCTACGTGCCTGATGCAAAGGAGGTTTAATGAAACGTTTGATTGTACCGATGGGTTTGTTGTTTGGGTTATTTGCCATTCTGGGTGTTGTCAGGGCTGATGACCACTCACCCGTTTCCTTGACGGCCAGGCCGGCCAAAACCACTTTGCGTCCCGGCGAAACGGTGACTGTTGTCTTGTCGAATTTTTGCGACTCTGCGGGAAATCCGGCGGATAAAATGGAACGGATCGTGGTTGTGGCCAATGCCGGAGAAATTTTGGGTGGCGCTTCCGCAGAGATGCCCATGACGCCCACCGGCAATCAGCAGGCATTCCAGGTTGGCGAGGGAACCGTTGAGTTTGATTATCGAGCCCCGCTTCATTGTCAAAAAGATGAGGTAAAAATCACTTTTCTCAATTCCCTGGCGTATGGAGAAATCGACAAGATTCCCATGAACTTGACGGAGCCTTACCAGACCATTGCCACGCTGACTTTGAAACTCAATTGCGCCCATTATCTGTTGCTCGAATACAATGAAGATTATCTGCGCCTGTATGGAAAAGAGCGCAAGGACCATCGTATCCGGGCCATTCTGCGCATTGATTTAGAGCCATGGGTGGCGGATAACATGTTGCGTGTAACCAATTTGTCCCTGCTTGAGTTTCAGGGAAGCGCGAACCGCGTGAGCGCTACCGATCAAGAGCACATGCAGGCGGATACGGCCAGTCCTGATTTTTACAACCAGTTGCTGTTGTTGTTTCTGGATCCTGAGAGTGATGATGTTCAGGGGTTGATCTACGAAGACGTACCGCTTTTAATTGATTGGCATGGAGATGAAATTCCTGAGGGTCCGCCGGATAGAATAAATGTCGGTCCGGTCAGCGAACACCGTCCGGACAAACGTGAAGCCAGAAAAGCCGGCCAGGATTTGGCTGGGGATTTCCCCACTGATAATGAAACCGCCCGCCGCTTGAGGCGCATGCAGCGTTCTTTAACGCAGCAGTTCAGCGCCACTCAGGTTCATCCAGACAACCGCGTCAAAACCACTCAAGGTGAAACGTTTTTCGCGGGAGAGGGTAGCTGGGAGAAAAAATTCAGCAACGGCCATCATCGCAAGACCTACCGCTGGGAGTTGTTGCTGGATTAAAGCGGCTACGGATACACGCAGTTTCAGGCGAACGGCACGGCGTGTCGAGCGGGAGGCATGCGCCGCCAGCCCCTCTGTTCTTGCCTGTTACTCAAGGGGTGGGGACAACCACGTGTTCACAGGAAGGATTGATTAATGATCCCTTGGCGAACACAAAATGGCTGCTGTTCATGATAATTGTGTAACGGCATTTTTCCTTAATGTCCTGGAAGTTGCCGGCCGTATCCATGGCGGGGTAAACAAAAAATACCACCAGTTCCAGCCGTTCCTCTTCATCAAGGTTCAGAATCAGTTCCTGTCCGACCGCCAGCCGTTTTGTCTCCCAGACTGAGGAATCTTCGAACTTCCAGTCAAAGCGGACCACCGCGGCGGAATTGTTTCTCATTTTCAAAAAATTGGTTTTGTTGCACTGGAAAGCCAGTTTAATGGATGACAAGCCGTTGTTTCCCAGGGTCGTGGTGCTTAGATCGGCAATATTGCTCTTCATGGTATGGCACACGCCGTTGTAGTTTTCACCTTTGAACAGCGCGGCGGACTGCATGTTGAACATCTTGATCGAAGACACCTTGTTTTTCATGTCGCCCCAGAAGCGGTTGCTCAAGTCCGGCGCGTTGGCTTGCAGTCTCACGCTCTTGCCTTTGAAATTCGGCTTGCTGTAAATGATGATTTCCGCGGCGCTGAGGGATGCGGCAAATACAATCAGGACAAATGCGGTCAAAACAATTCGGCGAACAAACAAAATCATTTTTTTCTCCTTTTCGAATCGGCGGCAAAACCAACCGGGTTCAATTTGTCTAATAGGACAGAATGCAGAAAAATCTCAAGAAAACTTGGTAGCAAATAGAGCGGTGAATTGGGGAGGACAGGTTTTTGGGTTTCAATAAGCTGGGCGGTCAGGCGAATGGAAAATCAGAAAAAGTGATAATGCAAGACCTGATCCCTTGAATTTTCAGTTGCATTAGGCCGGTTCTGGGAATATAATCTATCGGCAATATGCACCAGGGTCAATATGTCAAACCAGGGCAAGGAGAGTACCATGGCCAAAGGCAGGGACGCCCGGAAAACAACCAAAAAGAAATCTGAAAAAACCTTGAAGGAGAAGCGCCAGGCAAAAAAGCAGAAAAAGCAGGAGAAATCCTGATCCGGCAAGGCTTTGCTGAGTGAAAGTCCAGCCAGGGCGCGTGGTATTTTTCTATTCGGATTGTTTTTGTGAGCCGTGATAGTCCACTTTCAGAAACGGGATCAGGTGTCCTTTTTCGGTTACCGATGAGTCAATCTCTTTACCGACGCGGATGACGGCCTCGCTGCGCTGGTACATCATGCTGGGCCAGAAGTGGGTTTCCACGCGTACGCGGTATTCGCCCTGGGGCACGGTGTTTTCCTGGAAATCTTTCAGGTTCCATACGTAGATGTGGTGTCCGCGGTCAATGCTGGCGCCGGTCACGCCGTCCACGTCTCGGAATTCGGAGCGTTTGGACCACTGGGGCAGGTTGACCTGCTTTTCTTTGGCAAAGCCACTGAACCCGGATACGTAGACGGTTTTGACGAATTCGCCCTCGGAGTTTTCAATCCAGACCGCGGTCTGGGGGGCGAGTTCGTCCCTGAATCCGAGTACGAAATCGATGGTCACGCATGGCTTTTTCAGATCTTTAGCGGATAAGCGGGTTATGGCCGGGCGCAGGCCGGCGAAAACCTCTTGGGCGGCTTGGGTTTTGCCATACTTTTTGGCCACCTGGATCCAGTAGGTGGTCATCTGCTTCTGGTGCGCCAGGCCCAGATAGTAGAGGGCCTGGGCCTTTTGCTCGTCCGTGCTGTCGCCATTCAAGACCATGTTCAGGTCATCAATCCCCTGGTCCAACTTGTTGACGAAAAAGGGCATGCTCACGTTGATCGCGCCTTTCTGCAGCCGCATTTCCATGTCTTTCGGGTCTAGTTCGCTGATCTTTTCCATCAGGCGGACCACGTCAAAGGCCAGGTTGGTGCGGTAGTCCTGGTCGGCGTAGACGTTATTGTCGTAACCGATGTTGGCCAGGCTGGAGATCGTTTGCAGCAGCATTTTGTGTGCCGGAAGGTGATCCGGATTGCGATCCACGAACGGTTCAAGCAGCTTGCGGGCCTCTGTCCACTTGTTCTGTGCCAATAGTTTGCCTGCCTGGGCCAGGACCGCTTGCGGGTCAGTGGTTTCAGCGGCCGGGGCGGAACCTTCCACGGTTTTCCGGGCCGCCTTATCGCGGTCGGCGATTTTCTGTTTTACCGCATTGATGACGCTCTCCAGTTGCTGTTTTGCCTGCGGCG
>DSBM01000038.1 GCA_011049425.1 Candidatus Aminicenantes bacterium | reverse complement strand
GATCATATCCGAAAGTTCCTGACGAAAAAGATGACTTTGGGGGTTGTTTTGTGGAGAATGTTTGGGCTTCATTTTTACCTCTTTTTTTGCAAGGAAATGAACCCAAATGACCCATATCCTTGCAAATTATATACCCATATTTTACCACAAAATATCGAATATATCATCACAAAATGACTTTTTCAGTATCGACTTGCTTACCGTTCTCAAACGCAAGTCAAGGCCGCGAATGACCCATCTCACGATGCCCGCGCCGGATGTAGGTTGGTTTTCAAAATTGCGCCTTTTCGCGGTATCATGGTATATTGGTTTCCATGTCCGGCGGCAAATTATCCCTTGACACCCGCTCATTGATGGAGCGGGTGTACGAATACCTGAGGCAACGAATCCACCGTGGCGAACTGGCCGCGGGCAAACCCATCGATCTCAATGCCATCAGCCGTCGCCTGGGAATCAGTAAGACGCCTCTGCGGGACGCCTTGATCCGCATGGAAACCGAGGGTTTCGTAACCATCCGGCCGCGGCGCGGCGTGTACGTGAATCCGGTCACGCTGGAAGATGTCCGCCAGTATTACGAAATCATCGGCGCCCTTGAGAGCATGGCGCTGGTATCGGCTTTCCCTCGCATAAAAACGCGCCATTTCAAGACCATGCAGGATTTGATCCTGGGCATGGACCACGCCATCAACGACTCCGCGTTTGATTTGTTTTACCGTCGCAACCTGGCGTTCCACAACACCTATTTGTCTTTGTGCCGCAATCCGCGCCTGATCCACATTGTGGACACGCAAAAACGCCGCCTCTATGATTTTCCTCCTCAACCCCACTGGATTCCCGAATGGGAACGTGCGTCCATGATCGAGCATCGCCATATTCTGGAATTGCTGGAAGCGGGCAAGATAGCGGAATGCAGTAACTACATCCGCGGTGTTCATTGGTCATTTCGCGTGCAGGAAGCGTTTATCCGCCGCTACTACCCGCCCCACGAAACCGCAAGAGAAAACAGAAAGTAAAAACCTGAATCAACCAGCCTGCACGGATCAGGTTTATCAGTATCTCCTGTTTTGTGTTGAAATGGAAGCGTTGAGCTTTGCCGGTTACTGTGATATATTTTGTATGTTGCAGGATGGAGATATAATGAAAAAACTGACTTACGCACTGGTCATTTTAACCCTGCTGTTATCGATGGTATCCATGAACGGTTGCAAACGCATTCAGGGTGAATATTTTATCGATTACATTACCTCCCTGGCCTCGCGGAACCTCGTAAAGAACATGACCTATTTTTATGTTGAAGCATCGGTTGCTTCAGCCAATCAGGTTTCCGGAAAGATCATTAACTGGTATATGAAGGTATACACGGCTGAAAACGAGCAGATCCTGGAAATCACCATGGATAATTATGAATCCCTGGGAATAAACCTGAAGGCGGTGCGCCAACCGATCCGGGGGTTTTATGCAGGATCCCTGGCTCTGATCACGGACCCGGCGGTTCCGGGGGATATGTTCGGGGGCAAAGTGCCGGCAAAAGTCCTGGTCCGCTTGTACCTGCAGGACATGAACGACTACCAGAGTGAGGCGGCTTTCATCGGATCCGTCGGATTTGAAGAGGTTACGGAGTAACCCCGACTTTTCGCCGCAAACGGCATGGTTCGCTTGGACACATGGCATCCGGGCGATGGGAGTGATGGATCCGGTCAGAGGTCTTGCGTACTTTTGCCGGGATCCCGGTGGCCGGTGTACAATGTCCGGGATAAATATGAAAGGAGCTGAAGGATGAGCGGCACGAACATAAATGTTGGTCGCCTCGGGGCCCTGTTAACGTCCGCGTTGCTTTTGCTGCTTTTTGCGTCCTGTTCAGTTCGACGTATGGCCATGAACATGGTGGCCGACAGCCTGACCACTGGCGAAAGCGGCAACGTGTTTACATCGGACAACGACCCGGAACTGGTGGGAGACGCCCTGCCCTTTGCCATCAAGTTGTATGAATCATTGATGAGTTCCATTCCAGGCCATTCGGGCCTGCGCGTCCAGACAGGCAGCATGTACATCATGTATGCCAATGCCTATTTGCAGACTCCGGCATCTATGCTGACCAACCGCGACTATCATCGCAAAGAGGCACTGCTGCAGAGGGCACGCAACCTCTACCTGCGCGGACGGAATATTCTTTTGCATGAAATGGAGCTGAGATATCCCGGTTTTCGCACGTTGCTGGCAAAAAAGCCCCATACGCGGGCAACGGATTTGTGCGCTCCGCAAGATGTGCCGGTTCTTTACTGGGCGGCCGCCGGCTGGGTGGCCGCCTACGCCATTGATCCCTTTGACATGGATCTGGGCCTGACCGTTCCCCAAGCAGAGGCCTTGCTGGAAAGGGTACTCGAACTCGACCCTGAATTCAGCAACGGTTCGATTCACGATTTTTTCGTACTCTATTACGGATCTTTACCGGATTACATGGGTGGTGATTTTGAAAAAGCCCGAAACCATTTCCAACGTTCCGTCGCTGTTTCCCGGCAACAATCCACCGCTCCTTTCCTGGCACTGGCCACAACGGTTTCAATCAAGCAGCAACGTGCGGACGAGTTCAGGGAGTTGTTGAACCAGGCGTTGCAAATTGATCCCGATGCGAATCCGGACAATCGCCTGATTACGGTATTGAACCAGCGCCGGGCACGCTGGCTGCTGGATCACCAGGAAGACTTTTTCCTGGAAGCGCCGCCCCCTCAGTCCCCACAATTGCATTCAACTCCTGAATCCGGATTAGAGGAGAATAGGAAATGAATCACAGAGGAAAACTTGCCGCATTCTCGATAATGTTGTTTTTCACTCTGGCCGCCACTCTCCAGGGTATCACCATCAAGATCGGAACCATCGCGCCTGAGCGCTCTCCCTGGGGCAAAGCCCTACAGGAATTGAGCCGGGACTGGCTACGGATCACGCAGGGAAAAGTGGAGTTGAAGCTTTACCCGGGTGAGATTGCCGGCAATGAAGACGATATGATCCGCAAAGTGCGGATGGGCATCCTCGGCGGAGCGGCTCTCAGCAACCGTGGGCTGAAAAAGATCTATAACGATATCTACGTACTCAACATTCCGTTCGGAATCCGCAACGACCATGAGTTGTCCCGGCTTTTGACACGCCTGAAACCTGAATTTGAAGCCGGGATCGAAAAAAAAGGTTTCAAAGTGGTGATCTGGTCTACTTCCGGTTGGGTCAACTTCTTTTCCAGACAACCCGTTCGTACGCCGGAAGATGTGCGTCACCTGCGCATTTCGTTCGTAACCGGAGAACCCCTGTTGGCACAGGCCTGGAAAGAGGCCGGATTCCGGGTCATTCCCAATGACCTCAAAGACCTGATGATGGCCTTGCAAAGCGGAATGGTGGATTCATTCTACCTTCCACCCATGCTGGCGGCATCCGGGCAGTATTTCTCCCAGGCTTCACACATGTGTGATTTAAAGGTCGCTCCCCTGGTGGGGGCCATCGTCATTGGGGAACGGTTCTGGAATCGGATCCCCGAGGAATTCCGCGCGCCGATGATGCAACGTGCCCGTCAGATGTCCGATCAACTCTACCAGGACACCATCCGTCTTGAGCATGAAGCCCTCGATACCATGGTAAAGCATGGACTGACCATTCACCATGTCAAGCCGGAGGAAATCCCCGCCTGGGAAGCGGCCGCGGAAAAAGGAATGAAAGTGCTTGTGGGTAAGGCCTTCTCCCGCGAGATCTACCAAAAATTCACCACGATTCTCAAAGAAATCAGGGAACAAAAAGATGGGGGTTGACCTCGGTTCCTGGTGGCGGCGGCTGGAAAATGCCGCGGCCTACATTTCCATAATCCTGCTGGCTTTTTTCCCCGCCATGGAAGTAATGGTACGCAAATTTTTCCACAGTGGGGTACCGAACTCGGGTCAGTATACCCACCACCTGGTTCTGGCCATCACTTTTCTTGGCGCCATGACCACGGCCCGGGAAAAACGCCACCTGGCCTTGTCTTTGAATTTTCATTTAAGCGATAGAGTCCGCCGCGGCGCGGACACTTTTGTGCATATCGTGGCCGTGTCTCTATTAACGTTGTTTACCTGGACTTCCCTATCTTTCACCCTGAACGGATTCGCTCCGGGACAACGGATCGGGCCATTGCCCATCTGGATTCCAATCGTGGTCATGCCTTTGGCATTTGCCGTCATGGCCGTGAGACATGCGTTGCGCCTACCCAGCCGGAAGCTGCGACTGTTCGGAGGCTTTGCCGCCTTTATCGGTGGAACCGTGGTTGCCTCCATGGAAGCAGGCAATGCAATCAACACCTTGTTTGCAAGCCAATTGACTTTCTGGAGCTGGCTGTCTGAGGGCATTTTGCCGATTCTATCCACATTGGTCCTGCCCCTGATCCTTCTCCTCATTCTTGCGGCCCTGCTTGGGGCGCCGATCTTTCTGGTTCTAGGCGGCATCGCAACCCTGCTTTTCGCCCGCGCCGGTCAACCCCTGGAAGTCATACCAAACGAAGCCTACTCCATGTTGATCAGTCACTCTCTTCCCGCCATTCCCCTGTTTACCGTAGCGGGGTTCATCCTTTCCGAGAGCCGCGCCGGTGAACGACTGGTTCAGTTGTTCCGGAACCTTTTTTCGTGGATTCCCGGTGGCCTGGCTTTGATGAGCGTGCTGGTTTGCTCTTTTTTTACCACGTTTACCGGCGCTTCGGGCGTCACCATCCTTGCCCTTGGCGCCCTTTTGGCCTATGTCCTGAACCAGGGCGGGTATGAAAAGCGTTTCAGCCATGGGCTGTTGACCGCTTCAGGCAGTGTGGGCCTGCTGTTCCCTCCCAGTCTTCCCATCATTATCTACGGCGTGGCCGCTGGCGTCAGTATCAAAGAGATGTTTATCGGGGGAATCGTTCCCGGCCTGGTCATGATATCCGCCCTGGCCGTTTTCGGTATTTCCTATGCGCGCCGTCGGCGCATACCCCGGCAGCCCTTTGAAACCGGTCCCGCATTCCGGGCCGTGGGCGTTGCCCTGGGCGAAATCCTTTTGCCTGTGGCGATTCTGCTCTCCTTTTTCGGCGGTTTAACCACTCTGGTGGAAAGCAGTGCGTTGGCGGTGGTTTACGCGTTTATACTGGAATTCCTGATCCATCGCGACCTGAAAATCAGGGATCTCGGACGGGTACTGCACAAAAGCGTTCCCATTATCGGCGGCGTACTGATTATCCTGGCCCTGGCCAAGGGACTTTCCTATTACATCGTGGACGCGGAAGTTCCGGTCTCGTTAACCCATTGGGTTGAAGCCCATATCGGGTCCAAATACGTTTTCCTGCTTATCCTGAACGTTGTGCTACTGGCCACCGGATGCCTGATGGATATTTTTTCCGCCATCATGGTGGTCGTGCCCCTGATTCTGCCCCTGGGGCAATTGTTTGGGATCCACCCCGTTCATCTCGGGATTATTTTTCTGGCGAACATGGAGTTGGGATACCTGACCCCGCCGGTAGGATTAAACCTCTTTCTGGCTTCCTACCGCTTTAATGAACCGCTCTCCCGCATTTACCGCAATGTAATTCCCTTTTTCCTGATTCAGCTGGTCACCGTATTGCTGATCACCTACCTTCCTTTTCTTTCGACCGCGTTGTTGCCATAAAAAGTTGAAGAGTTGAAATAAGAAAGTTGAAAAGTTGGGATCTATTAGGTTTTGTGTGGGTAAGCCCGCACTGATGATTGGCGGCTGGTTGTTAAGACGAGTACCCGCAGGGCACAAAGCATAAGTGAACGCAAACGGCAGGTTCCGGGGACCCATGGTCTGAGACAGGATGGTCGGCTGAGGGGTACTCCCCGAAGACGAAAGCCGGCCGCGGAACCATTCCAAACATCCGCCGTGGTCGGCTTAAACCGACGAAGACCGTAATGGGTCTGGACCGAAGTGGTGAGCGTTGAATTATGCCCGAGATGGTACTCTTCTGCAGTTTTTCCTTTTTTTCAAAAAAAACTTCCAAACCCACACAGAATGGAAGAGATCCAAACAAAAAGATTTAAATCCCGGCAATTGATGTGAATGGCAGCGCTACGGGGATTCGAACCCCGGTTTGATGACTGAGAATCACCCGTCCTAACCCCTAGACGATAGCGCCGCCCGGGATAAATGCATATATGCTTTCGAACACATTCGATCCCCGTCGGGACCGGTATGTACGATTCGTTAAGATGGCTGGGAAGCAGGGATTCGAACCCCAATTCTATGATCCAGAGTCATATGTCCTACCGTTAGACGACTTCCCAGCTCTGGAAACTATATTATACCAATTTTTGCCCATTTTTCAACCCGGGGGCCACGATTTTCTGCTCAGCCAACTTTTGTCTGCACAAAAAAAAGGGCCCTTCCTGAACGGGAAGGGCCCTTTGATCGATTCTATAGGATGGATCAGTACATTCCGCCCATTCCGCCGCCGGCGGGCATGGGAGGCGTCTTGTCTTCTTCGGGGATCTCTGTAATCAGTCCTTCCGTAGTCAACAAGAGGCCGCCAACGGAAGCCGCATTCTGCAGTGCCGTACGCACAACCTTGGTGGGATCGATAATTCCGGCTTCGAGCATGTCCGTGTATTTCTCGGTTAATGCGTCAAAACCGAAGTTGACATTACGGGAACGGCGTATCTTTTCGATAATGGTGCTGGCCTCGTAACCCGCGTTGGCCGTAATCTGGCGCAGGGGCTCTTCAATGGCCTTGAGCAGAATATTGACGCCGAACTGCATGTCGCCTTCCAGCTTCATTTTCTTTAAGCTTTCACCACTCTTTAAGAGCGCAACGCCGCCACCGGGGACAATCCCCTCTTCCACGGCCGCCTTGGTGGCATGCATGGCATCTTCCACCCGGGCCTTCTTTTCCTTTAATTCGGTTTCGGTTGCCGCACCAACGCGAATGACACCCACACCGCCTGAGAGCTTGGCCAGGCGCTCCTGCAGCTTTTCACGATCATAGTCTGAAGTGGTGTCTTCAATCTGGCGCTTGATCTGCTGGATCCGGCCCTTGATGTCCGCATCCGTACCTCCGCCCTCTACGATAGTGGTGTTGTCCTTGTCCACGGTGACCTTTTTGGCGGAACCCAAGTAATCGAGGCTGACGTTTTCCAGTTTCATCCCCAATTCCTCGGAAATCACTTTACCGCCGCTAAGGATGGCGATATCTTCCAACATGGCCTTGCGCCGGTCACCGAATCCCGGAGCCTTTACGGCAACCACATTGAGCATGCCGCGTACCTTGTTGAAAACCAGGGTGGCAAGCGCTTCGCCCTCAACGTCCTCGGCGATAATCACCAGCGGACGGCCCGACTTGGCGATCTGCTCAAGCAAAGGCAGCATCTCACGCAGGTTGGAGATCTTTTTTTCGTGCAGAAGGATAAAGGGATTCTCCATAGCCACTTCCATGCGCTCCGCGTCGGTCACGAAATAGGCGCTGAGGAAGCCGCGATCAAATTGCATACCTTCGACAAATTCCAGGGTGGTTTCCAGGGACTTGCCCTCTTCAACCGTAATCACGCCGTCTTTGCCCACCTTATCCATGGCCTCGGCGATGATGCTGCCGATCGAGACGTCGTTATTGGCGGAGATGGTCCCCACCTGCGCAATCATCTGGCCGGAAACATTTTTGCTCAAATCCTCCAGGTTTTGTACCAATTCATTGACAGCCAAATCGATGCCTTTCTTGATCAGCGTTGGATTGGCACCGGCGGCCACCATTTTCAAACCTTCCTGGTAGATCCGCTGTCCCAATACGGTGGCAGTGGTGGTTCCGTCACCGGCTATGTCGGACGTCTTGGAAGCCACTTCCTTGATCATCTGTGCGCCCAAGTTCTCCAGGGGATCTTCGAGTTCGATCTCTTTGGCCACGGTAACGCCGTCTTTGGTGACGGTCGGAGAACCAAACTTTTTTTCCAGTACCACATTGCGGCCACGGGGGCCCATTGTGGCTTTTACCGTATCCGACAATTGATTGACGCCTCGCAGTACGGCTTGGCGTGCCTCCTCACCCAAGGTGATTTTCTTTGCCATTTTCTCCTCCTTTAAACAGAAATGTCAGGTTTTCTTTAGAGTGGTATTATAATATAAAGATAGCGCTGATGTCAAACGTAATTAATCGCAACTTTAAGTAGTAAGCGAAATATTCTTAGTCATTTTCTTTTTGTTTCTTGAGTTTTCTCTATTTTTTTGCGTTTTTCTTTGATATTCAATTTTTGCAGCTTTTTTTTGATGGTATTTCGATGCAGTTTCACCACGGAAGAAACCCGGCACACGTTGTAACCGTTCTTTTCAAGAATGGCAGTCAGTAACGTTTTCTCAAATTCCTGCATGATTTCTCTAAAATACAGGCGAGAATTTGCGGATTTCAGTGCCAGGATTTTCATCTGGCGCTTGATGGTCAGGTTGCTGAACTGATCAGCCAATTCCTGGGTTTTCTTGTCCATTCTCTTTCCTGAAAAAGTTTTGAACTTGCTGGCGATATTTCCCGGGGATGGCCTGAAGAGCTAGGTTTACGGTCCGCAAGAGCAAAGGAGAAAGCCTGGACTCGCGCGTAATGCGTTCATTTACGGGAAATACCACCAAGAGGAACACAATGATCCCTGAAATCAGTATCCCCCGGACCGTTCCGAATGCACCCCCCAGAATGCGGTCGATGGCGCGTAGGGGGTCGACTGAAAAAACTTTTCGTGCCACCCAGGTGACCAGAGCTCCCAGCAAAAGTACACCGACGAAAATCGTGCCGAACGCTACCAGGTTGGCGATTTCACTGTTGCGAATGGTTGCGGAGAGGTAAAACCCCAGGTCGCGAAAAAACAGGAATGACAACACCACGGCCAAAACAAAAAAGAACAAAGACAGCAACTCCCTCACCAAGCCTTTCACAATGCCCATTACCGTGGAAACGAGGATGAGGATGATAAAAACGATGTCCAACCAATTCAAGCCGGGAATCATTATTGTACTTTTCCAGTCAGGATTCTCAGCATTTCCAGGTACTTGCTTCGAGTCTGATCAACCACTTCTCCGGGCAGGGTCGGCGGCTGGCTGTTGCGGTCCCAATCGGTTTTCAACAGATAATTTCGCACAAATTGTTTATCAAACGCCGGCGGTTCATTGCCGGCGGCATGGCAGGAGTGGTATTCTTCCACTTTCCAGAAACGGGAAGAGTCGGGGGTGAAAATTTCGTCTACCAGCACAATCGCTCCATCCGCATCCCATCCGAACTCAAATTTCGTGTCAGCGATAACGATGCCTTTTTTTCGGGCAAATTGACTTCCAAACTGGTAGAGTTCCAGGGCAAGGGAACGGATTCTGGAGGCGTTCTCCATGCCCACCCGCGACGATAACTCTTTAAAAGTGATGTTTTCGTCATGCCCGGACTCGGCCTTGGTGGAGGGAGTGAATATCGGCTCGGGGAGCTGATCGTTGAATCTCAATCCTTTGGGCAGGGGAATGCCGCATATTTCTTTGCAAGTGGCGTACGCCTTCCATCCGGAACCAGCCAGGTATCCGCGCACAATGGCTTCCACGGGAAACACATCCAGTTTTCGCGCTAGAACGGACCGGTCCCTTAATTGTTCTGCATACGGCTTGAACAATTCCAGTTCATGCGGCGCATCCGTCACCAAATGGTTGGGAATCAACTTCCGGGTCTGGTGAAACCAGAAGGAAGACAGGCGGTTCAGCACCTTGCCCTTGTCGGGAATCAAAGTGGGAAGCACGTAATCAAAGGCGGAAAGACGATCCGTGGACACAATCAGCAATTGATCTCCGACAGTGAATACTTCTCGCACCTTTCCCGATTTGAATTTTGGGAAGGGCAAATCAACCGTTGCGATTCCAGTATTGTCTGATTTGCTTTCCATATTACCCCTTCTGCTTTCTTTCGCTTCAGCGTGAGAAAACCCCAATGCCTATAGAGTAAAGTAAGGGAACCCGCTTTTCAACCATCCCCTGTTTTTTCGTATATGATTACAAAATGGAATAGCCGACGATCAGTCCGGCCACCACGATCGACACCATGCTCATCAGTTTGATCAGGATATTCAGTGAAGGACCGGAAGTATCTTTCAGGGGATCCCCGACTGTGTCTCCAACCACGCCGGCCTTGTGCGCGGGAGAGCCTTTCCCGCCCAGATTGCCTTCTTCAATGTACTTTTTGGCGTTGTCCCAGGAACCACCGGCATTGGCCATAAATATAGCCAGAACAAAACCCGCACCGAGAGCACCGACCAACAACCCCATAACCCCGGGAACGCCGAAGATGATTCCGGTCAGGATGGGAACCATGATTGCCAATGATGACGGCAGGATCATCTCTCGTTGCGCCCCCTTGGTCGAGATCATCACGCAGGATGCATAGTCCGGTTTTTCCGTACCCTGCAGGATTCCCGAAATTTCATTGAACTGCCGACGCACTTCGTCCACCATGGCGGAAGCGGCTCGTCCCACAGCCTTCATGGTCAAACCCGAGAATACGAACGCCATCATGGATCCGAGGAAGATGCCTACGATTACCTTGGGATTCATGAGGTTGACTTCAAAGATAGAAACGAATCCGCTGATATTGATTCGCGCGACATCTTCAATGTTAGTAAAAACCTTTCCGGCTCCCACCGCGATCTCTCCACTTCGATGAATGATGTGGATCATGCCGGCCTTGATCTCCTCGATATAAGACGCCAGTAGTGCCAATGCGGTCAGGGCCGCTGAACCAATGGCAAATCCCTTTCCGGTAGCCGCAGTGGTGTTGCCCAATGTGTCCAGGGCATCCGTGCGCTGACGCACCTCTTTGGGCAGGCCGGCCATTTCCGCGTTGCCGCCGGCGTTGTCGGCGATGGGGCCATAGGCATCCGTTGCCAGCGTAATGCCCAGGGTGGAGAGCATGCCCACCGCAGCGACGGCGATCCCGTACAAACCACGCATGGGATCATTAAAACCGCCGGCAAAGGCGAAGGCCCCCATGATTCCAGCGGCAATGGCCGTTACGGGAATGGCGGTCGAGATCAATCCCGATGACAGCCCGGCAATAATGATCGTGGCTTCTCCGGTCTTGGATTTTTCGGCGACTTCCACGGTCGGGCGGAAACTGGATGAAGTGTAGTATTCCACACTTTTGCCCACGATAATGCCCACGAACAATCCCACTATAATGGAGCCAAACACGCCGATATATCCGGGCAACAACAGGGCTACCGCCGCCAGTGAGCCGATCACGATCAGGAAAGAACTGAAGTTGATGCCGCGACCCAGTGCCTGCAGCAGTTGTTTCTGGCTGGCCCCTTCGCGGGTCCGGACCAGGAAGACGCCGATAATGGAAGCGATGATGCCGATCCCCGCAATCACCATGGGAAGGATAACCGCGTTAAAAGCCATCTCTTTCATGGCGGCGAAAGCGGAGGCGCCCAGAGCGGCGGCGGAGAGGATCGACCCGGCGTAGGATTCGTACAGGTCGGCTCCCATGCCGGCCACATCGCCAACGTTATCTCCCACGTTATCGGCAATGGTGGCAGGGTTACGGGGATCGTCTTCGGGAATACCCGCTTCTACTTTTCCCACCAGATCCGCGCCCACATCCGCGGCCTTGGTAAAGATGCCACCGCCTACGCGGGCAAACAGGGCCTGCAGGGAAGCCCCCATGCCAAAAGAGAGCATGGTCACGGTGGTCACACCCAAGCTGTACTTCAACCAGATGTGCAGGATAATGAACCAGAGCGAAACATCCAGCAGTCCCAAACCAACCACGACCAGGCCCAGCACCGAGCCGCTGCGGAAAGCGACCTTCAAGGCTTTATCCAGGGATTCCCTGGCCTGATTTGTAGTGCGTGCGGAAGCCAGGGTGGCGGTGGTCATGCCGATAAACCCGGCCAGAGCCGAGAAGAAACCACCCGTAAGAAAAGCAAATGGCGTCCAGGGAGACTGCACTTTCAAGCCATACGACAGAAAAGCCAGAAAGATAGCGGCAATCGCGAAAAATATGGCCACAATCTTGTATTGCTGTTTGATATATGCCCTGGCACCTCGTCGAACCGCTTCAGCGATTTCAATCATCTTGGCATTGCCTTCCGGCAGCTTCATGATCTGGCGGTAGAACAGCCAGGCGGCCAGAAGGGCGATTGCGGCTGAGACTGGAGCAATTCCGAACAACAGGATATTTTGCATCTGAATTCTCCTTCCCGGCGACGGGGGTTAGAGTGAAAGCGCTATTCTAATGAAAAAACCCTCTCATGTCAAGGCAATGCGCTTCTGAAAAGGCGAAAGCGCAGGATAGCCAGGTATTCACGCGCGATCAAACGCAGGTTGCGCAGCCATTGTCGCACTCCGGAATGGAAACGGATTTCGGATTCATCCATGCGCGCGATGCGGAAATCAGGATAGTCCAAATGTTGCATGAGCATTTTCACCCGCGCCTGATGATAGGGTGACGTGCATGCAATCACCTGCTGAAATCCCCGGCTTCTGACCAAGGCCAGCCCGTGGGTGAGGTTTTGCAGGGTGTTTTGGCTGCGGCCTTCCAGGATAATGTGTTCGGGAGCGACTCCCTGCCGGGTTAACCACGTTTTCATCACGGGTACGGCCGGACTGCCGCGGTAAAGAGAGCCATCCGAAACGATGATGGCACGGGAGTTTTGTCTGTAAAGTGAAACCGCCAGTTTCAGACGTTCGGCCGTGCTGTAGCCGAAATTCAGGTTGGGTCTGAGTCCGCCGCCCAGAACCAGGATCACGTCGCCATAATCTGCGGGAACACACTCTCCCGCTTCCAAGCCTTTCAACCAGGGTTTGGCACAGGTTACCATGCCCAAGGCAATCACGATACAGAGGCATGCGCAAAGGAATCGCTTTATGCCTACCATGTTGAAAAACGGTCGTCGGCAGCCACAGGTGTCAGACACTCCCCTGCCAAAGTGCCTATGTGACCTTTTGCCTGCGCAGGCGGCGCATCAGGTAGGCGGCGCCCGTACCGATTTCCACCAGATTCAACAGCAACAATGCGGCGGTACCCACCAGCGGGACGAACTTTAACAATCCGAAACCAACAGTGGCGACCAAAAGCGCCAGGGGAACACTGGAACCGGCATATCCCGCACGTTGCATCAAGCGTCTGCCGATTGCATAAAACACCACGGTCCTCCCCAGAACCAATACGGCAAACCAGGCCAGTATCAACAAGAACAACAAAGGAATTCCGATCAGAATGAAACTGAGAAACAGGCACAACAGGGTCAGCGCAATAAATACCAACAGCGTGCCCAAACCGGTAATCCCCAGGCGCCAGGTTCGAGCGGACAGGACCCCCTCCGCGTACATGACGCTACGGGGAAACAACACGAATGTCAACAGGGTAATGACAAACCAGATAATGATCTTTGCGGCCCGGAAAAAACCCATGGAACGGGATTCGGAAAAAATGGGGTGCAACGAGCTGCGCAAACGTTTCAGGTCATAGCGAAAGTGGAGGTGGCCGCCTTCGATCCGGACATCTTCTTTGCGGTTCAACTCTCCCCCGATCATTAAAAGTTCCCCCAGGATAACGGTTCCCGGCAGCAACTCAATATTTGCGGAAAATCCGATCACATCTTTTTTCACGATACCGGAGATTCTCGCACTACCGCCGATTAGAAACAGTGATTCTTCCAGGGTTCCCTGTATGTCCACCCGGCCTTTCCATGCCAAGACATTCTCAGCCACGGTTTCTCCGGGCTCGACCGAGACGTCCCGGTGCATCCGGAATCCCTGCGCCTGGATCCATGTGGAAACCAATATCAGCCCCAAGAGAGCCATGACATATCTTCGCATCATTATATCGCCCGCGTTTGCCGTTGTTTCCGTTGGCGCGCAAAAATCATGCGATACAGAACCACGGCCGGCCCCATGGCCGCAATCAGTAACATAAAGAGCAGGAGTTCCGCTTGGATTTGAAGGTTCAGCACGGCGGAAAGCAACTTGGAAAATGCCTTAAAAGAGGCGTAAACAGTGGAAAAAACAGCAGATATCCCCTGGACAATCCCCCCGGCAAAGCGGAAAAGCCGGTTGGAAGTGACCTGCATGGCTTGAACCAGGCTGTTGTTGGCAAAATCAAAATAAATGTAGATCCAGGTAACCAGAAGCAGAAAACTGGCCGCCACAAAAGCCAGCACGGCCCCGTAAGTCGGCAACACGGGAAACAAACGACGCATGACCGATTTCTCGATACAAAGCGGAGGTGTGCGCATGGGCGGATAGACAAGTCCCGCTTCCACTTTTTGAAACTGGCGCAACCGGGAACGGCAAGGTTTGCAATGAATCAAGTGATCACGGATCATGGCGGATTGAATCGGGCTGAGATCTCCTTCTACGTAGTGTGCAAGCCTTTCATTTTGTGGGCATTCCATCTTCTGCAATCTCCCTGCGGATCAGTTCCTTGGCCTTGAAAATCCTGTTTTTTACCGTCCCCACCGGCAAGTCGGTAACGCCTGCGATCTCTTCGTATTTCAATCCTTGTTGATAACGCAGCAGGATCAGGTAGCGGTATTTTTCCGGGATCCGATCCACCATAGCCCATATGTAGTCACGCATCTCTGCTTTTTCCAGATTGGTAAAACCGTCCTCACGCACCACCTGGTCGGTTCCAGCCAATTGCTTGCGTGACAACGGGTTTTGATCCAGAGAATCCACGTATACAGGTTGTTTGCGTACATGATCAATAACCAGGTTGTAGCAGATCCGATAAGCCCAGGTGGAAAATTTGTATTGGAAATTGTACTTGTGAATAACCGTGAAGATCTTGATAAAAAAGTCCTGCGTCAACTCCACGGCGATTTCTTCATCGCGTACCATGCGAAAAATAAAGTTAAACATGCGCTTGTTGTACTGTTGCATCAGTTGCTCAAAGGATGATCGATCTCCTTTCAGGATCCGCCTGATCAATGTCTGATCGTCATCCATTATCATTTACGGACAACCTGGGAATAAGGTTTTTGACCCACTTATCAAGGTGATTCCGCATCCATGTTCACCACTTCCGTGTCTTCGGGGATCTCTAGTTGAAATTCATCCCCGCTAACCGCCACCCGGGCCCGGTAGTCTTGCAACAGGTAAACGTGGCGTGCCCCCCCCGAATCCATGTGTTCCACACGGACAACCCGGTGTTGATCGTCCAGGCGAAGCTGGAAACGTGTGCCGTCGACTGGATCCCGCAGCACCATTTCCTTTCCCGACGGAGGGCAGGATTCGACTACATCCACATCCGTTGATGCCAGAAGTTGCCATATCCACCCGCCTTGCCGGCCCCGCATGACACCGAGGGTCAGTTGGCGGGCCTCCGGTTCATAAAAACGATAGCGGTCCGCCTCCAGCAGAAAGATCTTTAGTTCGGGATCACGGTAGGTCCAGCGTATCCTGCGTGGATGGACAAACAACAGGTCGCCTTTCTCTTCGATCGCCAGTTCTTCGTCATAGTAAACCTGCTGCACAAATGTCGCGCGGAAGGGTTTTATCGATTGCATGGTTGCGCGCGCAGCCTCCAGGGTGGAACACCGCATGGGCGCATCCTCCGGCAATAGGTGCCCGGAAACCATGAGCAGGATAGAGAGCGGGAGGGTTAAAGCAAATCGCCTGAGAACCACGGGCGTGCCCGTTTCAGGTTCAGTTGCAGCCACAGACAATCCCCAGGGCCACGGAGTTGATCTTATCGGTCTCGGTCTCATTGCGTGAAGGAATGAGAATGGGAAGGCGGGCTCCTATGATCACGTGAGCGACTGGAATCCGCAGGTAGTATGTGAACGCCTTACCCAGGAGATTCCCGGCTTCCACACTCGGGACCACCATGATCTGGACATTGCCGGCAACGGCATCGGCGATGCCCTTGTGTTCCGCGGCTTCACGGGACACAGCGATATCCAGGGCCAGTGGGCCATAGACTTTGCATCCCTGGATCGTTCCCCTGCGGTTCATGTCCGTCAACTCCCGGGCATGCAGCGTAGCGGGCATGGCTTCCTTGACTTTCTCTGAAGCCGCCATGATGCCGATCCGGGGTTCAGGTATACCCAGGCAATGAAATACGGCGGCAGCGTTTTCAACAATCTGCTTTTTTTCTTCCAGACCGGGCAGGATGTTCAACCCGCCGTCGGTCATGCCCAGCAAGCCGGAATCCCCCGCCGGGATGGGATTCTCAACCACCAGTATGTCGCTGAGCAAGCGCCCGGTGCGCAGGCCGGTCTCGCGATGCAACACCGGCGCCATCAATTCAGCGGTGGATAGAAAACCCTTTAAAATCACACCGACCTTCTGTTCCCGGGCCAGTGCAACCACCACGGCGGCGGCTTGCGATGCTGAAGCCGCGGGAATGATCTGAAAATCATCCGGATTGCCGCCGTTGTCTTTAATGCAACTTTCGATCACATCTTTTCGGCCGCTGAGGACGAATTTGCCAATGCCTTCACGGCGGCACAACAGGATTGTGCGGATGGAATTGTCGTCCTCCGGTGACGGAACTCCCACCACTACTTCCCGTCTAGATGCAGCCGCGGCTCTCAATTCGCTGAAATTCCGAATCATGCCTCCCCTCCTGTTCCCGAATCTTTAGGTTCCCCTTTGGATTACATACCCTGGGACATCATTTTAATAAAGTCCTGATTGGTCTTGGTTTTGGACAGTTTCTCAATCAAAAGCTCCATGGCTTCGACTTCAGACATTTGGGAAAGCACTTTGCGCAAAACCCATATTTTGTTGAGGTCGGGAGGATCAATCAGCAACTCCTCTCTGCGGGTTCCGGAACGGAAGATATCGATGGCGGGGAATACCCGCTTGTCCACAAGCCTGCGATCCAGGTTGATTTCCATGTTACCGGTACCCTTGAACTCTTCAAAAATCACTTCGTCCATGCGGCTGCCCGTATCCACCAGAGCGGTCGCCAGGATGGTCAGGCTTCCTCCCTCTTCAATATTGCGCGCAGCGCCAAAGAACTTTTTGGGTTTGTTCAGGGCGTTGGCATCGATGCCGCCGGAAAGGACCTTGCCGGATGACGGCGTAATGGCGTTATGGGCTCGTGCCAGCCGGGTAATGGAATCCAGCAGAATGACCACGTCTTTACCCATCTCCACCAGCCGTTTGGCTTTCTCCAGCACGATATCCGCCACCTTGGTGTGGCGCATGGGAATCTCATCAAATGTGGAAGAAATGACTTCACCATTCACGTTGCGCGCCATATCGGTTACTTCTTCAGGCCGCTCGTCGATCAGCAATACAATCAAGACCACTTCCGGGTGGTTGACTTCAATGGATTTGGCAATACTCTGCAGAATCATGGTCTTGCCGGTGCGGGGAGCGGCCACGATCAGTCCGCGCTGACCTTTACCGATCGGGGTCAATAAATCCATGACGCGGCCGGTAATCAGATGGGGTTCCGTCTCCTGCTGGATGCGTTCGTCGGGATAAAGGGGGGTTAATTTTTCAAAGCGCTTGTGGCGGCGCATCTTTAGCACAAATTCCGGTTCTTCTGAATTGATGGCTTCAACCGTCAGCAGTGCAAAGTACTTTTCTCCGCCTTTGGGGGGTCGTACCGATCCGGAAACCGTGTCACCGGAGCGCAGATCAAATTTATTGACCTGGGAAGGAGAGACGTAGATATCCTCTGGACTGGACAGGTAGGCGGCATCCTGAAAACGCAGAAAGCCATAGCCTTCATTATGGATTTCAATGACTCCCTCCGCAAACAATTTGCCGTTGGCGTTTGCCTGGGCATTGAGAATATTGAAATAGAGCGCATTGCGGTCCTTGATATCCGCTTCGTTGAGCTTGTATTGCTGCGCGATTTCCTTGAGTTGCTGCGGAGACATGTTTTTCAGCTCTTTTAAAGAGTTCATCCTCTCTCCTTTAATGATTCTTCTATGATGGTTTCCAGTTGCATTCGGCATGCATCGGATTTTACGGAAAATGGAATCGATCTCACTCCAAAACGGTCATTCAGTATTTGGATCTGACGTTTGAGGGCGGAAGATTTAACTTTATCACTTTTGGTCATGACTGTCAATATGGGAAAATCCAGGTGAACGATTTTCTGCATGAATTCCAGGTCACCCTGCATGAATCCCCGGCGGGAATCAACCAGGTGGACCAGCAGGTTCAATCGTGGTGCGTGAGAAAAAAAAGCCTCCATCAGGCCCAAAACCCGACGGGTCTCTGTCTTGGAAGCGCGGGCGTACCCGTAACCGGGCAGGTCAATTAAAAAGAACTCTTTGTTGACCAGATAGTAATTGATACTGAGGGTTTTTCCCGGAGTCGAGCTGGTTCGGGCCAGGTTGCGCCGATGCAGCAAACGGTTGATCAGGGAAGATTTGCCCACATTTGAACGCCCGATAAAAGCGACGGCGGGCAGGTCCTGCTCGGGGATTTCCCGTGGAACAAAGGCTGTACGAAAGAGTTCAACGTGACGAATGATCATGCCGGTGACGATTCCAGCAGGTGACCGCTACTGCAGGTTGGTTTCAAGAAACGGTTTAATCACTTTGCTGGATATGTTTTTTATTTTTAACGGCTTCTCCAACACCAGTTCGAGAACTTCGCTAATGGATTGAACAAAATAAATCTTCATGTCGTTGCGCACGTCATCGGGAATATCTTCACGGAAATCCTTTTCGTTCTCACGGGGCAACAACACGTGGCGGATTCCGTAGCGGTGGGCGGCCAATACTTTTTCCTTGATCCCACCGACTTGCAGAATCTGTCCGCGTAAGGTGATTTCGCCGGTCATGGCGAACTCGGAACGCACCGGGATGCCCGTGAGCAGGGAAATCATGGCCACGGTTAAGGTGATTCCAGCCGAGGGGCCCTCTTTGGGCACAGCGCCCTCGGGAATATGCAGGTGAATGTTGTATTTTTCCAGACCGTCCGTGTCGAAATCCAGCTCAAACAATTTCAGTTTGGCACAACTGAATGCGGTTGAAGAAGACTCTTTCATGATTTCGCCCAGACGGCCGGTCAGGATTAATTCGCCTTTCCCCTTGAGGAAACGTGCTTCAATGATCAGGATATCCCCTCCCGTCACGGTCCAGGCCAGGCCCATGGCCACGCCGACTTCGTTTTGTTGCAGTTTGCGGGTATGTGAAAACCGGGGAACTCCGAGAAATCGTTCCAGTTTTTCGCGGGTAATCTTGACCGCCGCCTGGTCCTTGGCGGCATGCTTTTTTTCCACGACCTCACGCACGACTTTGCGGATAATCATGGCTACCTGGCGTTCCAGGTTGCGCACTCCGGCTTCGCGGGTGTAGTCGTTAATCACCGCCAGGAGCAGATCATCCGGGATGTCGATGCGTTCGGGCTCAAGCCCGGCTTTACGTGCCTGCTTGGGAATCAGGTAACGACGGGCGATCTCGCATTTTTCCCGCTCTGTATATCCCGGCAGTTCAATGATCTCCATGCGATCCATTAAAGCGGGGGGAATCGGTTCCACGCTGTTGGCGGTGGTGATGAAAAAAACCTTGGAAATATCGATTTCCAGGTCCAGGTAATGGTCGACAAACTCGTGGTTCTGCTCCGGATCCAATACCTCCAGCAGAGCTGAGGCGGGGTCTCCGCGGAAATCCGAACTGAGTTTGTCGATCTCGTCCAGCAGGAAAACCGGATTGCGAACACCCGCTTTCTTCAGCCCCTTGATGATCTGGCCCGGATAGGAACCGATATAGGTTCGGCGATGACCGCGGATTTCAGCTTCATCCTTTACGCCTCCCAGAGAAACCCGGGTAAACTCCCGATCCAGGGCCCTGGCGATTGATCGCGAAAGTGAACTCTTCCCCACTCCCGGGGGGCCCACGAAACACAGAATCTCTCCGCTTGAGCGCCCGGACATCTGACGCACCGCCAGGTAGTCCAGGATGCGATCCTTTGGCTTTTCCAAACCGTAGTGATCTTCGTCGAGCACCCGGGCCGCCTGCTTGATGTCTTTGTTTTCGCGCTTTTCTTTTTTCCAGGGAATGGCCAGGATCCAATCGAGAAAATAGCGGGATACCGTTCCCTCGGCGGAAAACGGGGGCATCATGCCCAGGCGGTCCACCTCCTCTTCGCCCCGCTTCAACACGTGCGCCGGCAGTTTCGCGGCATGCAATTTGCGGCGGTAATCCTCTACATCCGATTCCTGGGGATTTTCCTTGGCGCGGTGGGGATCGGTTCGGGAGTTGGCTCTCAACTTGAACACTTCTTTTTTTAACAGGTTGAAAACCTTGACACCACGTTTGTATACGTCCAGCTCTTCCAGCATCGACTGCTTTAACTTCAGGGGAACAGAGACAACCGAAATGATGATGTCGCTGATTTCCGACAACTTGTTGGCTTCCAACTTGGCAATGATTCCATGCAGCTTGACTTTGCGCAAACTGACATATTCTTCAAAAAGGGCGATCAGGTTCTTTGAGAGTTCGAATACGTCCCGTTGTTCACCGAGGAAATCCTCTAAAACCTTTACCTCTACCAGGTAATGCTTGGATGATTCAACAAAATGGAGAATGCGGGCCCTTTCCAAACCCTGGATAATCACCCGGAAACTGCCGTTGTTCTGCTCCACCGATTTTTCAACCCGGGCAATGACACCGACATCGTAGATCTCCATCGGCTCCGGCACATCGCTGAGTTGATTCTTCTGCACGGAAAGGAAAATGTAGTTGTTGTATTCCTCCGCCGCCAGGCGCAGTGAATTAATCGACTTTTCCCGCCCCACCAGGATGGGGATTATGGTGGAAGGAAAGGTGACCAGTTCCCGCAAAGGGATCAGGGGAATGGTTAATTCTCTTTTTTCAAGAGGCATCGCGGGTCAACCTCTCCATGTGCTTTTCATCCATGATGATTTTGCGGCGTCCACGTTTGCGGGACGGCAAATCAAACATCAGGTCCAGCATGACTTCTTCAAAAATCGCACGCAGTCCCCGGGCACCGACCTCCCGTGAAACGGCTTCCCGGGTGATTTCCCGCAAAAATCCCTCAGTAAAATCGAGTTCCACTCCATCCAGTTCAAAAAGGACCTGAAATTGTTTGGTTATGGCATCCTTCGGTTGAGTCAATATGGCCAGCAGGTGTTCTTCGGCCAAGTCTTCCAATACGGCGCTAATGGGGAAACGGCCGACAAGCTCGGGAATCAGTCCAAACTTGATCAAATCTTCCGGCTGCACGTGTTTGAGCACATTCTCGCGCTTCGATGTGCTGCGCACTTCCGCCTCGTTGAATCCGATCAGGTTGTGTTTCAGTCGCCGTTGGATCAGTTTTTCCATGCTCACAAAGGCCCCGCCGGCGATAAACAGGATATTGCGGGTATCAATGCGGATGAACTCCTGGTGGGGATGTTTGCGGCCACCGGTCGGAGGCACGTTTGCCACCGTGCCTTCAATGATTTTCAGCAAAGCCTGCTGGACACCTTCGCCTGACACATCCCGGGTTATGGAAGGGTTCTCGCTTTTTCGCGAGATCTTGTCGATCTCGTCGATGTAGATAATGCCGTGTTCCGTACGCTGACGGTCTTCTCCGGCCGCCTGATACAACTTGAGTAGAATGTTTTCCACATCCTCCCCGACATAGCCGGCTTCTGTCAACGTAGTTGCATCGGCAATCGCAAAGGGAACATCCAGTATCCGCGCCAGGGTTTCCGCCAGCAGGGTTTTGCCGGTACCGGTAGGGCCCAACAGCATGACGTTGCTTTTTTTGATTTCCACGGATCCGAGTTCCGCCTGGTGACGAATGCGTTTGTAGTGATTGTAAACCGCCACGGCCAGTTTGCGCTTGGCGATCTCCTGGGCAATCACGTATTGATCCAGTTTTTCCTTGATCTCTTTGGGCGTGGGCATGGGAGTGGCCTCACGCGGTTCGAAAGATTCGGTTTCACCCGCAGTGAAAATCAGGTTATATGCGGTTTTTGTGCAACGGTCACAGATAAAGACATCCGGGCCCGCGATGAGCTTGCCGACCCGTGACTGCGAAACGCCGCAAAAACTGCAACGTGCGTCGCGAGGCTTTTTCTCGGTCATGATGCATCCGTTTTCATTTTCTGGCTTTCGGTAATGACATTGTCCACCAGCCCGTAATCCATGGCTTCTTTGGCACCCAGAATAAAATCACGCTCGATATCAGTTGCAACGCGACGTTTGGGCTTGCCGGTGTGCTCAACCAGGATCTCAATGGTGCGTTCCTTGATGCGCTTGATTTCATCTGCGTGAATCAGGATATCCGTGGCCTGGCCCTGGTAACCGCCAAGCGGTTGATGCAGGAGGATGCGTGAATTGGGCAAAGCGAAACGCTTGCCCGTGGTTCCCGCCGCCAAAAGAATGGCGGCCATGGAGGCGGCTTGCCCGATGCAGATGGTTACGATATCGTTCTTGACGAAACGCATGGTATCGTAGACCGCCATTCCGGCGGTGATCACGCCGCCGGGAGAGTTTATGTACAACGAAATGTCTTTTTCCGGATCTTCGGCCGCCAGAAAAAGCATCTGGGCAATCACCACGTTGGCCACATTGTCATCTATGGCGGATCCGAGAAAGATAATGCCGTCTTTCAACAGACGGGAATAAATATCATAAGCCCGCTCTACATTGCCGCTTTGTTCAACTACAATCGGGATCATCGCCATTTTCTACCTCTTTATACCTCTTTAATTGTAACTTTTTCCCTGAGGATTTCCAACGCCTTGTCTTTTTCGAGCGAATCCAGCAGTTGTCTGCGGCGCTCCGCAGGCGCATAGTACTTGCGCACCTCTTTCAAGGGTACCCCGGAGGATTCCGCCATTTCCCGCAGCCGTTTTTCCAACTCTTCCGCATCCGCTTTGACACCAAACTCCTGCTTAACGGCTTCAACCAGCAATGAAAAACGGATGTTGCGCGCGGCCAGGGTTTGCAACTCGTGAATCCGCGTTTCTTTCTCTTTTTCATCGCCCACATTCAGCAGACCGGGATTCTGGCGGATTGCCTGCATCATTTCCTGGTGCAAAAGGGAATCCGGTATCGGGAACGCATTTGCTTCCACCAACTGTTCGGCAATGGCGGCCATGATGCGTTCATCCCTGGCTTGTCGCGACTGCTTTTCGTATTCATTTTTCAGTCGCTCCAAAAAAGCTTCGCGCGATTCGAAACCAATAGATTTCAGGAATTCATTATCAAGTTCGGGTTTGACCATGGAGTAAACCGCTTCTACTGTGGCGTGGTGTTCCATCTCCTTGCCCGCCCAGGGTTTGCGTTCAAAATCCTTTGGGTATTTGCGGCGGAAAACGATCTCCTCGCCGATCGCGCGCCCGATCAACTCTTTATCCAGTTCCGGAATTTCGTTGGCCGCTTCCGTCGCGATTTGCACCTGCAACGGTTTGCGGGGAGACATGCGCCGGTCATCCAGGTTCATGGTCTGATGCTTGAGCATGACCAGGTCTCCGGCAGCGATCGGGCGGTCTGAAACCGCTTCGCGTTTGCGGTTGTGTTCCAGAAAATGATCCACCTGTTCCGCTTCGTTGAACTCCTTGACGGCCAATTGATCGGCGGGAATGGAAACGGTAAAGGTGTCCAGGTCGGGAAGTTTGACCTCAGGTAAAACTTCCACCCGTACCAGGGCCTGCAAATCCCCACCTTCCTCGTATTTTACATCCTTTACTTCCGGACGTGACACCACCTGAAGATTGTCTTTGCGGATTCGTTCGGACACAAAGGATTCAATCACCTCACTCAGTGCCTCGTCAATCAGGAGTTGGCGATACCGTTTCCGGATCACTTCTGCAGGCACCTTGCCCTTACGGAAACCCGGAATATCGGCCTTGGCCGCGTATCTCTCCGCGTGCGCGTCTATGCGCTTGGTTACTTCATCACTCGGCGCTTGAATATCCAAATCCACCCAGAGGTCGCGGCTTTGCTCTATTTGACCTTCACCATCGGCCCCGATTGGAGCGGCGGCACCGGTTTCAGGGCTTTGATCTCTGGAAGACGCCTCGCTTTGCGCTTGCGGTGGCTCACTGCCGATTTGGGGTTTTTCTTTCATTGATTATCTCCTGGGTAAATGGGCCGATCGGAACCATCGACCTGGGCAAATGAAAATCAACGCTCTTACAGGCTAAAATGTATCAGAATATTCAGACTTTGTCAATGAATGCTTTGCGCACATCCCGACGAATCTGGGCGATCAGCTCAGAAGCCGTATCGAACCGGAATTCATCACGAAGCTTGTAGAGGAAATGCAGTCGCACCCGGTTGTGGTAGATCTGCCGGTCAAAATCGATGATATGGGTTTCCACTTTCCGGATACTGCGTGAAAAAGTCGGTGATAAGCCGATATTGGTGACCGCGGGGTAGAATTGATCTTTCCACTCCACCCGGGTGGCAAAAACCCCTTGGGGCAATACCTGGTTTTCGGTGTTTAAATTGATGGTGGGGAAACCGAGTTTTCGTCCCCTTCCTGCACCGCTGACCACGATTCCATCAATAAAATAGTGCCGTCCCAACAATTGAGCCGCTTCATCAACAACGCCTTTGATCAACAGTTCACGGATACGTGATGAAGAAACCCTGCCTTTGTTGCGGGTCAAAGAAGGCACCACTTCCAGATGGAAACCCTTATCGAAAGCAATGCGCTGGAGAAAATCGGTATCGCCGGTACGGCCGGCTCCGAAACGAAAATTTTCTCCCACCACCAGGGCACGCATGGACAGCCTGGGAATCAGAAACCGGCAAACAAACTCTTTTGCGCTCAGATGGGCCACTTGGGAAAAAGGTTGAAAAATCACCTCATCCACCTTCTGGCTCTCCAGCATACGGGCTTTTTGCTCATCCGTAAAGATCAGGGGAATGGAGCGGCCGAAATAGACTTTCGGATTGGGGCGGAATGTCACGACCCGGGCTGCCAGTTCCCTTTTTTGAGCCAGTACGCGGAGTCTCCTGATGAGTTCCTGGTGACCCAGATGAAATCCATCAAAGTTGCCAATGGCCACTGCACTGGGTAACGGATCATGCATGAGAAAAGCTTATGGAAGCTGAGAAGAGAGACTTTGCTGAACAGTCTGGTCAGGCGCAAGCAGCGATCCGGAAGATCGGAAAGGGCTCCACAGGCTGGTGGCGAAAAAAGTGATCACGATAAAGGCAAGTGTGGCCATAATAACACGCATTACCCGCCGTGTGGAAATACGCCGCTCCTGCAAAAGACTTTCGTCGATTTCATCAGGCTCTACCGGCAGTTCACGATGGCGGATAATGGACTTTTTAATCAGGCGATACAAACTCTTGTATACCTTGTATTCGGTGAATCCACCCAGGTCCACCAGGTCCTGAACGGTATTGCGGCCGTTGATGTACTTGAGCAGGTTGGCTTCGGTATCGCTTAAAAAAATCTTGTCTCCCTCGGGGGGTTCGTCTTCATTCTCTTTGATAATCATGATCTCGTGGTGCTGCATGTCCAGCGGTGCCGGATCAAACACCATGCGATTGTTGGGAATTTCCTTACGGATAAGGGGCCATTCATCCATCATCTGCACCCCTTCCATAATCAGGCCGTCAGTGGGCATGGGGCTGATACTGTAAAGACTCGGATCGAGATTCGCCATCACCTTGAAGTTGTATTCCCCTTTTTTCCACTTAAACAACGACAAAACGATTTGTTCGGCCTGGTTTCGCAACGCTTCGCGGATCTGGGACTCGCCGATCAATCCCATTCCCGACAGAATTTCACCGATGCGCTGATTGGTTCTTTTTTGAATGGACAAGGCTCTCTGCAGCATCTCTTCGCTGATCAGGTCCTGTTTCACCAATACATTTCCCACGCGCATGCCCAACTTTTTCGGGAATGCATCCACGCCCACGATCATACCGGCTTCCAGAATCAGGGTAATAAAGCCGTCCGCGCTGGTAAACGTCAATATACCCGTCTTTTTCTGCAGGGAAAACATCTGTAGGATATCGGGAACATTGAACTCCTTAAGCGTACCCTTAAAGGCCATCTTCCTCTCCCTTCACGGCAACAAGGTTGATCACTACGTACACCAGGATCGCCGCGACTCCCACCAGTTGCAAAAACAGTGGAACAGCGGCGAATGTCTCTTTGAACGCATACCTGGTTGTCCAGAAAAACGCCAT